>JALYLK010000377.1 GCA_030774275.1 Actinomycetota bacterium | reverse complement strand
AGACCGTGATGGAGACCGCCCCGACGATCCAGTGGGGCTACCTGATCTACCTGACCGTGCTGCGGCTCTGCCAGTACTTCGGCGCGAAAGAAGAGTGCGGCTTCTGCGACATCAACCACAACTGGCGGCAGCACAAGCGGGAGGGCCGGCCCTATACAGGGGTCAAGCCGGTCGAAGACGTGCTGGAGGCACTGACAATCATCGACCGCTACGACACGGCGAAAGCGAGCAAGGCGTACACCCTCACAGGCGGCTCGGTGACGAGCACCGTCGACGGGCTGGCGGAGGCCGACTTCTACGGCCGTTACGCGCAGGCGATCGAGGAGCGATTCCCGAGCCGCTGGATCGGCAAGGTTGTCGCCCAGGCCCTGCCGCGTGAGGACGTCCAGCGCTACAAGGACTACGGGATCACGATCTATCACCCGAACTACGAGGTCTGGGACAAGCGCCTCTTCTCGCTGATCTCACCTGGGAAGGAGCGCTACGTCGGCCGCGAGGAGTGGCACCGGCGGATCTTCGACGCGGCCGAGGTGTTCGGCGCCCGCTACGTGATCCCGAACTTCGTGGCGGGAGTCGAGATGGCCAAGCCGTTCGGGTTCGAGACGGTCGACGAGGCGATCGCGAGCACGACCGAGGGGCTCGACTACTTCATGAGCCGAGGCATCACTCCCCGCTTCACGACCTGGTGCCCCGAGCCGACCACTCCGCTGGGGCGCGACAACCCCGACGGGGCGCCGCTCGAGTACCACGTCCGCCTGCTCGAGGCCTACCGGGACACGGTCGAGAAGCACGGCCTGAAGCCGCCGCCCGGTTACGGCGTGGCGGGCGCCGGCAACGCGGTCTTCTCGGTCAGCTCGTTCATGGACGCGCTCCCGGCCGAGGAGCCGGTGCCGGCGTGAGCCGGGTCATCGTCGAAGAGGCGAGGGCCCTCTGGGAGGAGGCCTCCGACGAGGAGCTGAAAGGGCTTGCCCAAGAGGTGCGCGCCCGCTGGCACGAGCCCGACCGCGCCACCTACATGGTGATGCGGATCATCAACTACACGAATGTCTGCGTCGCGCAGTGCGACTACTGCGCCTTCTACGTGCTTCCGAACCAGGACGGCGGCTACGTGCTCTCCCGCGATGACGTGTTCGCGAAGATCGACGAGCTGGTCGAGCTCGGCGGCGATCTCGTGGCCTTCAACGGCGGCTTCAACCCCCGGCTCCCGCTCGACTACTACTGCGACCTCTTCGGGTCGGTGCGCGAGCGCTACGGCGACCGTGTCGAGTTCTATGCCCTGACGATCGCCGAGTTCGTCTTCCTGGCCGACCGCGCGCGGCTGTCGTACGCCGACGCGGCCGAGCGCCTGCGCGACGCGGGCGTCCACTGGGTGACGGGCGGCGGCAGCGAGATCCTCACCGAGGACTTCCGCGCCCGGCACGCCAAGTGGAAGTACACGGTCGCCGACTACTTCGAGGCGCAGAAGGCGATCGTCGAAAGCGGCATGAAGACGACCGCGACGATGGTGATCGGCTTCGACGAGACGCTCGACGAGCGCCTCGAGCACCTGCAGCGAACGCGCGACTTCCAGGACGAGACCGGCGGCCTCTTCTCGTTCCTCTGCTGGACGTACAAGCCGTACGGAACGGCGTTCGGCGGCCGCGAGATCGCGCCGCGGGAGTACTGGCGGCACATCGCGCTCTCCCGAATCTTCCTCGACAACATCCCGCATATCCGGACGTCGGTGCTCACCCAGAACGAAGACGCTTTCCGCGCCCTCGACTACGGCGCCGACGACTTCGACCTGCCGATCGAGGACGAGGTGACGCAGAAGGCTGGCGCCACGATCGATCTCGACCTCGAGGGCCTGCTGGCGATCCCTCGCGCGCTGGGCTACAGGGTCGAGTACCGCCGCGCCGAGCGGCCCGCCGCGCTCGCCTCGTCGTAGTACCACTGGTCGCGCTGAACGGCCACCGCACGCCTGACGCGAAATGACTTAGTAACAGACTGTTACTTGCGAGGAGCGGCTGGACCATCGAATAGCCCCGCTCGTTCGGCCGTGTCGAACCTTGCAACAGTCTGTTACTAACCCGAGCCTGGCGAACGGCCGGCGAGCTCCGTGCTCTCTCGCCACAGGCTGCCTAAGCGATGGCCGGCGCCGCGACGAAGCGCAGTTCCGGCACCTGGTCGAGCTCGCCGACGTCTCGGGCGAGCTCCAGGAACGTGAGCAGCCCCGCACGCTCGCGGGGTCCAAAGCTGTAGCGGAGCTTCTCGAAGTAGCGCGCGAGGAAGCCGGGCGGGTAGCCGTAGCGCTCGCTCGACTCATAAGCAAGCCGCTCGGGCTCGGCCCGCGCGAGCCGGACCGAGGCGACGAGAGCGTCTTCGAGCTCCGCGAGGCCCGGGATTGGACTGTCCGGGGCCGCCCAGACCGCGAAGACCATCGGCAGCCCGGTTCGCTCGAGCCAGAGACGACCGAGGTCGTGATGCGGCGTCGGGTCCTCGAACG
>JALYLK010000376.1 GCA_030774275.1 Actinomycetota bacterium | reverse complement strand
GACGATCGCCGGAGAGAAGCCGGACAAGGAGTGGTTCGAGAGCCTGCTAAAGGACGTCGGGTTGCAAGACCGGAGGAGCCACCGCCCCGCCGAGCTCTCGGGCGGCCAGCAGCAGCGGGTCGCGATCGCGCGAGCGCTCGTCTCGCGCCCGACGGTGGTCTTCGCCGACGAGCCGACGGGCAACCTCGACTCGAAGACGAGCGAAGAGATCCTCGGACTGATGCGAAGTTCAGTCGACTCGTACGGCCAGACGACCGTGATGGTCACGCACGATCCGCGCGCCGCCGCGATCGCCGACCGCATCCTGTTCCTCGCCGACGGCCTGATCGTCCGTGACCTGCCGCGGTCCGAGCCGAGTGCTGTGATCGCGGCGATGGACGAGCTGACCGAGGACTGATGGTCGCCGTCGCGCTGAAGGGGCTCGCGGCGCGCAAGCTTCGCGCCTCGCTGATCGCGCTCGCGATCGTCTTGGGCGTGGCGATGATCAGCGGCACCTACGTCCTCACGGACACGATCAACAACGGCTTCAACACCATCTTCCAGACCTCGTACAAGAACGCCGACGCGGTGATCAGTGGTAAGGCCGCCTTCTCCAACACGAACGGCAACGGTGTTCAGAACCCGACCTTCCCGGAGGACGTGCTCGCGAAGGTGCGGGGGCTTCCGGACGTGGCCTTCGCCGAGGGTTCCGTCCAGAGCGACACGGTCAAGCTCGTCGGGTCGAACGGGACGCTGATCAGCGCCGGCAACGCGCCGAGTCTCGGCTTCTCCCTGGACCCGACTGCAGACATGCGCTTCAACCCGTCGAAGCTGGTCAGCGGCTCCTGGGCTTCCGGCCCGAACCAGGTCGTCATCGACAAGGCAACCGCTGACAAGAAGCACCTGAAGCCGGGTGACCGGATCGGCGTCCAGGTCTACGGACCGGTCCAGCAGTTCCAGATCTCCGGGGTTGCCAAATACACGGCGAACGTCTCGCTTGGAGGAGTCACCTTTGCGATCTTCGACCAGCCGACCGCGCAACGGCTCTTCGAGAAGGTCGGCCAACTGGACGCGATTCAGGTGCAGTCGAAAGCCGGCGTGCCGTCGAGCAAGCTGGTCTCGGAGATCACGCCCCTCCTGCCGTCGACCGCCACGGTCCGCAACGCGAGCGCTCAGGTCAAAGAGGACAAGAAGTCGCTCGGAGGCTTCATCGACGTGATCAAGTACGCGTTGCTCGCCTTTGCAGGCATCGCCATCTTCGTCGGCGCGTTCGTGATCGCCAACACGCTCGGGATCACGATTGCCCAGCGGATGCGCGAGTTCGCGACCTTGCGAACGATTGGAGCGTCGCGGCGGCAGGTGCTGTGGTCGGTGCTGCTCGAGGCACTGATCATCGGTCTGATCGGTTCGGTCGTCGGGCTGTTCCTCGGCCTCTTGCTTGCGAAAGGCCTCAATCGCCTCTTCGTCGCGATCGGGATCAACCTCCCGCAGGGGACGACCATCTTCGCGACGCGGACGATCGTCGTCTCGCTGCTCGTCGGCACGCTGATCACGGTGCTCGCCAGCCTCCGACCAGCGCGGCGGGCGACCCGCGTCCCTCCGATCGCCGCCGTTCGGGAAGGATCGGTGTTGCCGCCCACGCGCTTCGCGCGTTACGGGCCGGTGACCTCCCTTGTCGTGCTGCTCGTTGCGATCGGGCTGGTCTCGCTCGGCTCCCTCGCGAGTGGCCTCGCGACAGGGCCTCGCCTCCTCGCGATCGGCTTCGGGGTCCTGCTCCTGTTCTTCGGGGTATCGCTGAACGCGTCGCGAGTCGTGCGCCCGCTGGCCAACTTGCTCGGCTGGCCTGCGCGCGAGATCGGCGGCGCGCCGGGAATCCTGGCCAGGGACAACGCATCCCGGAACCCGGCCCGAACGGCCTCGACCGCCTCTGCGCTGATGATCGGCCTCGCCCTCGTCACCTTCGTGGCGCTCTTCGCCCAGGGACTGCGTGCGCCCTTCGAGGATGCGGTCAACAAGCTGTTCATTGCCGACTACGCCATCACCTCGTCCAGCTCGTTCGCGCCGATCTCGGCCAGCACGGGCGCGTCCCTCACGGGCAAGC
>JALYLK010000375.1 GCA_030774275.1 Actinomycetota bacterium | reverse complement strand
GCCAGGAAGATGCCCCCGACATCGGGGCCGTCGATGTCGTAGTGCTCCGGATACGAGAACTCGACGCGGTAGAGCGGCTCGAGCCTCATCTTGCCGTTAGCCGCTCCACGTACTTGGCGAGCACGTCGACCTCGAGATTCACCTCGCCGCCGGGCTCGAGCGACCCGAGCGTCGTCGTCTCGAGCGTGTGGCGAACGAGGGCGACCTCGAACGCATCGTCGCTGAGAGCGGTGATCGTGAGCGAGACCCCGTCGACGGTGATCGACCCCTTTTTGACGCAGTAACGGAGCACGGCCTGCGGCGCCTCGATCGTGACCCGGCGGCTGTCTCCCTCCGGCTCGATGCCGCGCACCCGACCGACACCGTCCACGTGCCCCTGGACGTAGTGGCCGCCGAGCGGCTCACCGGCCAGGAGCGCGCTCTCGAGATTGACCTCGGTCCCGAAGGCCTTCGCGCGCCGCAACGTCTCCGGCATGACGTCGAACGCGAGTTCGCCGTTCGTGCGGTCCGCGACGGTCAGGCAGACGCCGTCAACCGCGACCGAGTCGCCGACGGTCGGTTCGAGCGAGCTCTCGATGACGAGGCGCCCTTCGTCGAACGATGCGACCTTCCCCCGCTCCCGCACGATCCCGGTGAACATGGGACGAAGCCTATGCAGGCGCGCGGGGCTCCAGCCGGACAGGCGTGGGCCTCGGCCGCCCCGAACGGCGGGAAATCGGCGCGAAGATGGCTCAGACGCGTACGAGTTTCCGGGATACGCTCACCGCGGGTGGCGGGTGGACTTAGCCACCACCCGGGTGGGGATGCGCGCGCGTGATCCTTTTAACGGTGCGCGTACGTCTTTGCTGGTGCGCACGCTTCAGGCATTGAACGGCGCGGCAGTAGCCGGCCGGGACTGACACCCCGTGTCAATCGCCGACGGCGACCGCTTCGAGCGTCTCCCGGGCGATCATCTCGAGGGCGGGGCGTCGGGTGCCGACGTCGAGCTCGTTCTGGAACTCGATCACCGCTTCCGCCTGGTCGGGTGAGAGGAGCGTCAGATCCACCGAGTCGAGGTCCGCTCGAAGCTCTTCGTCGGAGAGGTGCGCGGCCAGCCACCGCGAGGTCGTGCTCACGATTCGGTCGCCCACGCGGATGGTTTCAGGGCTCGTTGACATAGGCCGTCAAGAGGATGTCCTCTCCAACCCGGCGAGACTCGAAACGGCGCAGCTCGATCGGCTCGTCCAGCTCGGCGAAAAGCATCGGCCCCGCGCCGGAGAGCTTGGGCGCCACGAAGACGAGCAGCTTGTCGATCAGGCTCGCGCCCAGGAAGGAGGTGGCAAGCGTCGGCCCTCCCTCGAGCAGGAGCGACTGCACGCCCTCCTCCGCGAGGCGCCCGAGCTCCTCCTCGAGCGACCCGGAGAGCAACTCGAGGTCGACCCCGTCCGGCAACGGCCCGCCCCCGAAAGCGAGTCGGCGCGGCTGCCGTTCAGCACCGACCTCGCGGGCGGTCAGGGCCGGGCGGTCGGCAAGCACGGTCCCCATGCCGACCGCGACCGCATCGGACGCGGCCCGCAACTCGTGGACGAGCCGCCGGCTTTCCTCGCCGGTGACCCACCGCGACCCCGGCAGAGCCAGCCGTCCGTCGAGCGTCGTGGCAGCCTTGTAGGTGACGAAGGGACGGCGCTTCGACACCCAGGTGAGCCAGGCCTCGATCTGCTGCCGCGCGCGAAAACCGAGCTCGCCGGCGGCCAGCTCAGTCTCGATCCCTGCTTCTCGAAGCCGCTCCAGTCCGCCCGCGGCAGTCGGATTCGGGTCGCGCGCTCCGACGATGACCTTCGCGACGCCGGCGTCGATCACCGCTTGCGCGCAAGGCGCCGTGGCCCCGAAATGCGCGCAGGGCTCGAGCGTGACGTACAGCGTCGCGTCGCGCGCACGGTCGCCGGCTGCCGCCAGCGCGTTCACCTCGGCGTGCGGCTCACCCTTGCGCCGGTGCCAACCCTCGCCCACGACCTCGCCGTCTCGCACCAGCACGGCGCCGACGACCGGGTTCGGCTCGGTCGTCGCCCGCCCGCGCTCGGCGAGCTCGAAAGCCCGCTCGAGGAAGTTCATTCGGACGCGTCCACCAGGCCCCGGTAGTCGAGCGCGGGATCGCCGTGGCCGAAGACGGCGGTCGCCGCAACGAGCAGATTCGCCCCCGCTTCGCGCGCCTGGTGGATGTTCTCGCGATTGACGCCCCCGTCTACCTGGAGCTGAATCGTCGACGGTAGAAGGTCGCGCAGCCGCCCGAGACGCTCGAACGCCTCCGGCATGAACTGCTGTCCCGAGTAGCCCGGCTCGATGCTCATACAGAGGACAAGGTCGACGTCCGCATCGATCGCCGCTTCGGCCACCTCCTCGACCCGTGTCTGCGGCTTCAACGCGACGCCGACCCCCAGGCCGTGCTCGCGTGCGACGGCGGCGATCGCGGCCACATCGTCGACCGCCTCGTAGTGGAAGGTGACGCTGTCGGCGCCGGCCTCCCGAAAAGCGCGAAAGTGCCGCTCGGGCGTCTCGATCATCAGGTGAACGTCGACATGGCCGCCTCCGGCGTGAATCAGGCCTCCGATCGACTGGAGCACGATCGGCCCGATGATGATCGGCTCGACGAAGTGCCCGTCGCCGACGTCGTAGTGAAAGACGCGGGAGCCTGCTTCGAGCAGCTGGTCGATCTGCTCCCCCAGCCGCGAGAAATCGGCCGCATAGAGCGAGGGCTCGACCTCGACCGTCCGGATCCACTCGGCCCACGCCACGGCAGGAGTTTAGGAGCGCAGCCTTGCGATAAAGAAGCCGCTGGTCCCGTGGACGTCCGGCCGCGTCAGCAGGAACTCCGGGCGCCGCGGGTGGGCGAACTGGGGCCATTCCTCTCCCAGCGGCTCCGGCGTCAGCCCCAGCGCGTCGACCACGGTCTCGTTCTCGTCCACGTTGATCGTGCAGACCGAGTAGACGATCGTCCCGCCCGGGCGAACCCGCTCCACCGCCGCGCGAAGCAGCTCGAGCTGCAGCCCCGGCAGCGGCTCTGTCCTCCAGCGTAGGTCGGGCCGCGAGGCAAGAACGCCGAGCCCCGAGCAGGGAGCGTCGACCAGGGCGCGGTCGTAGTCGCGGAGCTCGGGCGGGAGCTCTCGTGCGTCTGCGCAGACGACAGCGACGTTCTGAGCGCCGAGCCGAGCCGCGTTCTCCTCGAGCTCTCGCGCGCGTCCAGGGTGCTTCTCCACCGCTGTTACCTCGCCCAGGAGCTGGGTCGCCTTGCCTCCCGGAGCGGCGCACAGATCGAGAATCCGCTCGCCCTTCTGCGAGCCGACGACGAGCCCTGCGAGTTGGGAGCCGCGGCTTTGCGGCCAGATCCGGCCCTCGGCCAGCGCCCGCTCGTCCACCCGGTCGACTCGATAGGCACCGGGCACGTCGGTCGGCTCACCGTCGATCTCGCCTCGAACCACCCGCACGACGGTCTCCGGCGCCTCGTTCTGGGCCCGCATCAGCTCGAGCGCCTCGTCGCGTCCCAGGTCGCGTGTCCAGACCTGCTCGACCCAGTCCGGATACGAGTGCTTGAGCGCACCCTCCGGAAGGGTCTCGAGCAGAGCCGCGATCCCATCGCCGACGCGACGCAGGACCGCATTCGTGAACGCGACTGCGCGTTCGAGGCGTGCAACGCGCACCAGCTCGACGGCCTCGTTCGCGGCTGCGTGCCGGGGCGTCTCCAGAAAGCCGAGCTCGTACGCTCCGAGGCGAAGCGCCGCCCGAACCGGCGGGTCGAGCTTTCGCATGGGCCGCCTGCCGAGCTCCTCGATCGCGTAGTCGAGCGTGCGAACGCGCTGGATCGTTCCGTAAGCGAGCCTCTGAGCAAGCGCCCGGTCGCGCTGATCGAGGCTTGCGGCAGCCGTTCGGAGTGCGCGATCGGCGTATGCGTCTTGCTCGAAGACGCGGAGCACGGTCTCGTAGGCTGCTCGCCGTGCAGGCGAGACCATCAGCGCAAGCCGCGGAGGAATTCGTCGTACGTCATGCGGCGCCGGCCCTCCGGCTGCACCTCGAGCAGCTCCAGCCGACCGTCCGAGAGCCGCGAGCGCCAGACGATCACCGGGCGCCCTTCGACCTCCCCGCGGGCGCCGATATGTGGCGACAGCGCCCGAATGCGGTTGTGCAGCTCCTCCGGCGGACGTGACCAGTCGAGCTCCCGGTCGGCAGGCCCGATCTTCTCGGCGTACGTGATGCCCTCGCCGGCCTGCGGCGAGGACCGTGAATTGTCGAGCGCGGCGTCGATCAGACGGGGGCTCAGCTCGGCGGCCCGGGTGAAGACGGCTCCGGCGTCGTCGTCGACCCCGACCGCAAACCGCTCCTGCGCGGCGATCGGGCCTGCGTCGAGCTCCTCCACGAGCTCGATCACCGAGACGCCCGTCTCGGAGTCGCCCGCCATGAGCGCCCGCTCGACCGGTGCTGCGCCACGCCACCGCGGCAGCAATGACGGGTGGATGTTGAGCCAGCGGGCGCGGTGCAAGGCATCACTCGGCACGAGCAGCCCGTAGGCGACCACGACCACCGTCTCGATACCAGGTTCGAAGCCGGCGTCGAGCCGCTCGGGCTGCCGGACCGGAATTCCCAGCCGCTCGGCAACCTCTTTGGCCGGCGTGGGAGCCACGCGGCGGCCACGCCCACGTCCGCGGTCCGGCCGCGTGAGCAGGTAGTCGATCTCATGCTGCTCGGCAAGCCGTTCGAGCACGTCTGCCCCGAACGGCGCTGTCGCCGCCACGGCAATCCGCGTCACCTAGGTTATTGCGCCGAGAAGCGGCTCCGGCCGGAGGATCCCCAGAGCCTCGCGCCGGCCCTCGGGCGTCGTCCGGTCGAGGATCAGGATCCCGTCGAGGTGGTCGAGCTCATGCTGCACCACCCGCGCGTCACGCTCCTCCAGCTCGAAGCGGACGTCCTCGCCGTTCTCGTCCTTGCCTTCGATCGTGACCTTCACCGGCCGCTCGACCGGGATCGTCACGCCCTGCAGCGACAGGCAGCCCTCCGTATCGCTGAGGGTCTCCTCCGCCTTGTCGACGATGACGGGATTGACGAGCACCCGTCGCGGCTCACCTTCAGCGTCCGGCTGGAAGACGAGCACCCGCTGAAGCGTGCCGACCTGGGTTCCGGCGAGGCCGACACCGCTCGCGTCCTGCATCAGCTCCGTCATCCGCTCGACCAGCCGGCGCAGGTC
>JALYLK010000374.1 GCA_030774275.1 Actinomycetota bacterium | reverse complement strand
CCGCTCTTTTGCGCCACCCGCTCGACGAATTCCTGCTTGGTCACGTGCACTCCTCTCCTGCTGCTTTGACAGGGCTAGAACCGCGCCAGACCCTAACAGGGTCGGCGATTTGGCTCAACCATCACGTTTTTGCGGGGCTTTTTCAAGCCCTATGAGCTCCGAGGCCCGAAACAGCGGCCGCAGCCGGACCGCGAGACGCGCCAGAGCGTCCACTCCGCCCTCCTCACGATCGACGACGCAGACCGCCGTCCGGCAGATCAGCCCGGCTTCTCGAAGGGCCTCGATCGCCTCGACCGCTGCACCGCCAGAGGTGATCACGTCTTCGATCAGGCAGACGGATTCGCCAGGCTCGAAGACGCCTTCGAGGCGGTTCGCGGTGCCGTACTCCTTCGCCTTCTTGCGGACGATCAAAAACGGCAGGCCGGACGCGAGCGAGGCGGCTGCCGCAAGCGGCACCGCGCCGAGCTCCGGTCCCGCGAGCCGGGCGGTCTCAGGGTCGTACTCGGCGACGATCTGGGCGATCCGCACGCCGAGCGGACCGAGCAGGTCGGGGCGTGTCTCGAAGCGGTACTTGTCGAGGTAGTAGCGCGAGCGCCTTCCCGAGCGAAGGACGAAGTCGCCCTCGAGGTAGGCGTGCTCGCGGAGAGCCGCGCCGAGCTCGTGTCTCGTGAGCTCAGCCTGCAAGCTCGAGGATCTGCCGGGCGCGACGTAGCAGCGGCTCGGCCTCGTCGGGCTTCGTCAGCGAGACCATCGAGCCGTCGCCGAAGTAGACGTCGACGCGCTCGCGCTGCCGGGCCAAGCGCCGGCGGAAGAGCAGCGTCCCCGCGACGGAGCCGGCGCCGAGCAGCATGCCGGTGAGGACGTTACGGCTTCGCATCGGTCTTCTTCGCTCGCGTCGCGGGCTTGCGCTTCGCCGGAGCTCGCCTCTTGGGCGGCGCAGCAGGCGTTTCGAGCTCGCGCAGGCAGCTCTTCAGGTCGTAGAAGACGAGCCCGACCGTCGGCTCGGGCGGGGTCGTGGCTGCGATCAGGCGGTTGCCGTCCCGGACGACGAAGACGCTCCCGCCCTGGAGGGCGACCTCGAGCTGCGCAAACTCGCCGCCGCCGTCCGTTGGATCGCGCTGCGTCTCGGCTTCTGCCAGCAGCTGTTCGGCTTCCTCTGCGACCCGCTTTGCACGCTCCTCGTCGGCGAGTGTGGAGCCGACCACCTTGCCGCCACGCTCGAAGATGACAGCAGCGCGAACCTGTGAGGAGATGTCATGCAGGCGCTCGAGGGCGGCGGCAGCGTCCATGGACTCACGCTAACACGGAGTCGTGGGTTGCGACGGCAACCAGAAAGGCCGCGATACTCCCCGGGTCTTGCGACGCCCGGTGGAGAAGTTCTTCCGCGACCGCGGGCCCCACCTCGCGGCGATGATCGCGTACTTCGCGCTGCTCTCGTTCGTCCCACTGACCTTTCTGGCGCTCTCGCTGCTCGGGCTGACGGGGCGAGCCGACGAGTCGAGCTATCTCGTGACGGAATTGAAGAAGGTGTTTCCGGGCACATCGGTCTCGGCGATCGTCAAGGCCGTCCGGTCGGTGCAGAGCAACGCGGCGACTCTCGGGATCGTAGGAGGGATCTTCCTGATCTGGACTTCGCTCTCGTTCTTCAGCGTGCTCGAATCGGCCTTCAACATCGTGTACGACCGGCCGAACCGACCCTTTCTGCGGGGCAAGGCGCTCGCCAGTCTGATGATGATCGCGCTGCTCGTGACTCTCTTTATCGGGCTGCTCGTGGGCTCAGTCGGCTTCGACGTACTCAGGCGCTATGTGCCGGGAATCGCCGGCAACGGCGTCGTCGCATATGGGCTTTCGCTCGTGGTCTCGCTGATCGCCGTCTTCGGCTTTCTCGTCGCGGTCTATTACCTGCTCACGAACGCGAAGCTCCATCTCATGGACGTGCTGCCGGGCGCGGCGATCGCGGCGGTGCTGCTCGAGGCGTCGTTCCAGGTGCTCCCGCTCTACGTGCGGCTGTCGAGCGTCTCGCTCGCGCTGCGCGCCTTCGGTGGCCCGGCTTTGCTGCTCGTCTGGCTTTATGTGATGGCGAACGCAATCGTCTTCGGCGCGGAGATCAACTCCTCCCGGACCGCCCGCCGCGAGGCGGCGTTGCAGGAAGCTCCGGGCCTCGCGTAAACCTCCGCACGGGGCGTGTCCTGGTGCCAGGCATGGGGACACCGCCGGAAGTGACGCAGACGGCCTGGCTATGCGGTCGGTCGCGCTCGGGGTCGGCGGAGCCAAGGCCGCTGGAGCCGTTTCCCGGTGCCAGGCATCAGGACACGTACCGAAGCGCGGCTCAGCGCCGATCGAAAGCCCGCAGCAAGTCTCGCGCGGCCCGGGCGCGGTGGGAGTTCTCGGCCTTCCACTCGTTGCCGAGCTCCGCGACGGTCCGTTCCTCGCCCACGGGAACGAAGATCGGGTCGTAGCCGAACCCCTCGTCGCCACGCGGCTCATCGGCGATCCGGCCCTCGAGGACACCGGTTCCGCGGAGCTCCTCGCCGGAGGGCGAGAGAGCGACCAGCTCACAGACATAACGGGCCCACCGGCCGTCGCCCTCGACATCGCGGAGCTCGCCGAGCAAGCGCCCGACCGGATCGCCGCCGCCGAAGCGGGCCGAGCGAATCCCGGGCCGGCCTTCGAGGCCGTCGACCTCGAGCCCGGAGTCCTCACCCAGCACCCACGCGTCGCCGGCGAACTTCAGGCCGTGATGCGCCTTGGCGAGCGCGTTCTCGTGGTAGGTGGCGCCTTCCTCGGGTGGATAGCCGTTCGCGTCGAGCAGTTCGAGCTGCCAGCCGTCGAGCACACGCGCCAGCTCGCGCAGCTTGTTCTCGTTCCGCGAGGCAAGCCGGGTCCTCAATCGGCTCAACGCACCTCGAGCACGTGGTCGACTTCGGCGAGCTTCGCGACGCCACCGGAAGGCGACGGTAGATCAGATGCGAGAAGCAGCAGTACCGGCGGCCTCCTCCTGCGCCGCGGCGATCTGCTCGATTCCGACCGCAGCGAGCTCGAGCAACTCGTCCAGGCGCTCGCGCGTGAACGGCTCCTGCTCGGCGGTCGCCTGCACCTCCACCAGCCTCCCCTCGCCGGTCATGACGACGTTCATGTCGACCTCGGCCCTCGAGTCCTCCGAGTAGTCGAGGTCGAGCAACGCCTCGCCGTCGACGACGCCCACGGAAACCGCCGCGACCGAGTCGCGCAGCGTCTTCGAGAGTCCGAACCGATCGAGCGCCAGCCGGGCTGCAACGTGGGCCCCGCAGATCGCCGCGCAGCGCGTGCCGCCGTCGGCCTGGAGCACGTCGCAGTCGAGCCAGAGCGTCCGCTCGCCGAGCGCCTCGAAGTCCGTCACGGCGCGCAGCGCCCGTCCGATCAGGCGCTGGATCTCGACCGTGCGACCGCCCTGCCGGCCGCGGGAGGCCTCGCGCTGCGTTCGCTCACCGGTCGAGGCCGGCAACAATGAGTACTCGGCGGTCATCCAGCCGCGCCCCTTCCCCATCAGCCAGCGCGGGACACCGTCCTCGATCGAAGCCGTGCAGAGCACCTTCGTCTTGCCCTGCGAGTAGAGCACCGAGCCATGCGGCTGCTCGAGCCAGTTCGGCTCGAGAAGGAGCGGTCGCAGCTCGTCGGGGCGGCGGCCGTCCGCTCGCGTCATGCCGCCCGCCTCAACTCCGCGAGCTCAACGTGCTCGACCTCGGCGATCGGCAGCTGTAGGAACCGCTGGCCGAGGGCACGGAAAGCCTCGGGGTCTCCTGTGGTCAGGAACCGATACGAACCTTCGCGAGTCTCCTCGTTCTCGATCCTCTTGCGCCCAAGCGTCTCGGCGACCTCGCGGGCCGTTTCCTCGGCCGAGAAGACGAGCGTCACGCCGCGGCCGAAGACCCGCTGGAACACAGGCCGGATCAGCGGGTAATGCGTGCAGCCGAGGATCACCGTGTCCACGCCGGCGTCCTTCAGCGGCTTCGCATACTCGCGCACCGCCGCGGTCGTCTCCGCGCCGAAGGGATCGTCGCCTTCGATCAGCGGCACGAGCCGTGGGCAGGGCAGAGCGATCAGCTGTGCCCCCGCGTCGAGCGCCTCCACGAACTCCGCGTAGCGCCCGGCGTCGACCGTCGCCTCTGTCGCCATCAGTCCGATCTTGCGGCTGCGCGAGGCCTGCACCGCCGCGTGCGCCTCGGGCTGGATCACACCGACCACCGGAATCGAGAGCACCTCCTGGAGCTGCGGCAGCGCCGCCGAGGTGGCCGAGTTGCACGCGACGAGAACGAGCTTCACGTCCTGCCGTTCCAGGTAGCGGCCGATCTCCAGGGCAAACCCCCGAACCTCCTCCAGCGGCCGCGGCCCGTACGGCAGGCGCGCATGGTCTCCGAGGTAGACGAAGTCCTCGTGCGGCATCGTCACGAGACACTCGTGCAGGACGGTCAGCCCTCCCGTTCCCGAGTCGAAGACGCCGATCGGCCGCGCGTCCATCGCGCGATCGTACAAGCGCTCGTGTTTCGCGATACAACTGTCCGGCCAAAATCGCGTCTCACCGAGAAGGACCGCTGGCGACACCAAGGAAGGGGTTACATGAGGAGATCCATCCGTTTGACAGTTCTCGCGTGCGCTGCCGCGCTGGCACTCGCCGTCGTGGCGCTTGCGGCAGCGTCGTATACGCCGTCGATGGGCATCTTCCAGGCGACCTACAAGCCTGGAGGCGCCGGAGCCGTGACCGTCGTCGTCGCGCAGGAAAAGGCTGACGACCCGACCGCACGGATCGTCATCTACGTCGCGCCCGGATACGCCGAGACGCTCAACCAGGCGCCCGGAACGACGATCGGCAGCGTCATTGCCGGGGTCCAGATTCTCGATCTCAGCCCGAACCGGATCGAGCTGAATGGCCCGGTGAAGACGGACGTGCCGGCGAACTACGTCGCGAACCCCTGCTCGCCCGGGCTGCACGAGGCGGTCTGGACGCTCAACGCTGCACTGCCGGGGCAGCCCGCGAATCCGATCCCTGTCTACGTCGACCACACGACCGGCGCCGAGGCGGCGTTCAGCTCCGCGAAACTGACCGTCTGCTTCCGCGACCCGACTCTTCCGTCGACGGATCCACGGCGGGCGCCGAACGGGCTGAAGTTCCTCGACGCGGCGTTCACCGTCAAGGGCGTCTTCAAGAATCCGTCGAACGCCGGCAACTCCCTGTGGCGTTCCGCATTCACGCCCTACACGCCGGGGACCGGGAGCCCAAACGCCACCGGAACCCGTGAGGCGCAGGGCGTCGTGCCGATGCCCTACAGCATCTCGCTCAAGCGGATCAGGGCGCGGCGCGGCTACTTCCGCCTGGCCGGCCGCCTCACCGTCGCCGGCAACCCGCCGAGCGGTGTCGCAGTCCTGCTGTTCGCCGGCGTCAAGGGCAAGAGCGGCCTGACGTTCAAGGCCGTTGCGTCGACGAAGACGCGCAGGGGAACGTACGTCTTCAACCGGAGGCTGCCGAAGAAGGTCACCTTTCTGCTGGTCGAGCGGCCGCCGACCGCGCTCGCCTGCGGAGCGAGCCCGCTTGGGGTGCCCTGCACCTCTGCGATCGCCAGCAACGCGATCAGCAAGGTGATCAGGATCGCTCCGGCGCCGGCGCGCCGCTAGCGCACCTCGGACCGGATTCAGGGACAGTCCCCGAACGGGGGACTGTCCCTTGGGTTCGCGTTCTCAGCGCTCGAGCGGCAGGTCCGGGTGGCGCGACCACTCGTGCCACGAGCCGGCGTAATTCCGTGCGCTGTAGCCGGCGGCGCGGAGCGCCAAGGTCGCCCGGGCGGAGCGCGAGCCCGAGTGGCAGTAGGCGATCACGTCGGCGCCGGGCGGCGCGCCGACAGCGGCGCGGACATCCTCCGCAGGCTTGGGCAGGCCCGGCCCGTCGAACAGGGTCTCTTCGTCGATCCGCTGTGCGCCGGGAATGTGCCCCTGGCGGGGATCGCACGGATAGCCACCCTGGCCTTGGAACTCCTGCTCCGTACGGACGTCGAGCAGCGTGAGGCCGTCGTCGCCGAGGCGCCGCTCGACTTCCTCGCGGGTCGGGAGGGCGTCCAGCCGCGGCTCGAGCTGGACTTTCACCGGCTCGAGCTCGACCTGTCCGACGTCCAGCTCACCGGGCCAGGCGGCGATGCCTCCGAGCAGAACGGCGACGCGGGGATGGCCGGCGAGCTCGGCGAGCTGGGCCGACGGCATCGCGCCGACGCCGTCACCGCGGTCGTAGAGGACTAGCCGCTCCTCGCCGGTGACGCCGTGGCGGCGGAGCCGCAGGCCGATCTCCTTGGCAAGAGCCTCGATCACCTCGGGATCGCTCATCGGCGGGGGCGAGCCGAGCACGAGCGGCCTCGAGCCGGAGATGTGCCCACGGGCATGCGCGTTCGGGCCCCGCACGTCGCCCACGAAAAGGCCCGGCTCGCCGAGGTGCTCCTGCAGCCAGGCCGCGTCGACGACGGGAGGCAGGTCTGTCACAGCGCCGCGGTCAGCTCGAGCTCGGCGGCGACCGCCGGCCGCTCGCTCAGCCGCTCGAGCCACGCCGACAGCGCCGGAAAGGGCTCGAGGTCGACGCCGAGATTCGAGCGAGCGCGCAGGATCCAGGGCACGTAGCCGATGTCCGCCAAGCCGAACTCCCGCCCGCTGAGGAACGCCTGTGCCTCGAGCGCCGCGTCGAGGTCGGCCAGGCGCCGGTCGAGCGCCGACTCCTCGCCGCGCCGCAGCGCGTAGTAGTCGCGGCCGAGCCGGTCGTCGAACCTGTCGAGCCAGAGCCGGCCGAGCGCACGCTCGCCGGGGTCGGCGGGCCACAGCGCGGGCTCGGGGAAGCGCTCGTTCAGGTACTCCATGATCAGTGCCGATTCCGGCAGCACGAAGCCGCCCTCTTCCTCGAGCACCGGCACCTTGCCTCGCGGGTTCTTCTCGTACAGCCAGGCCGGCCGGTCCGAGAGATCGATCTCGACGGTCTCATAGCCGAGCCCCTTCTCCGTGAGAACGATCCGCACACGCGCGCAGTAAGGACAGCGGGCTGCGTCGTACAGGATCATCCATTTCGAGACTAGCGGTGCGCGATCTCGTGAGCGCCGGGCTCCGCGGTTGCGCCCTCGTAGCCGTGGCCGGCGCCGCTCAGGCCCATCAGGCCGGCGATCTGCTCGAGCAGTTCCTGCGGCGAGCCCAGCTCTTCCGGTACGTCGGCGGTCCGCGCGATCTGCCGGAACTCGTGCGGAT
>JALYLK010000373.1 GCA_030774275.1 Actinomycetota bacterium | reverse complement strand
TCAATGTCCACGACTACTCGACGCTTCACGACTTTCATCTGACCGGCCCTGGTGTCGACCAGGCAACCGCCGTCGAGACTGCGTCGACCGCGACCTGGAATGTCACCTTCACGGACGGCACATACCGTTACTCGTGCGACGCGCACCCGACGTCGATGCGCGGCTCCTTCACGTCCGGCACGGTCGTGGCTCCGCCCCCGGTCAGGAAGCTCGTCGCGCAGGTCGGCCCAAAACGAACGATCTCGCTGAAGACCGCCTCGGGTGCGCGGGTGAAGACCCTGCCCGCGGGCAAGTACAAGCTCACGGTGAAGGACCTGACGAAGGCCGACAACTTTCATCTGATCGCGCCCGGCGTGAACAGGAAAACCGGTGTCGCCTTCCGCGGCACGTCGACCTGGACGGTCACCTTCCGCGTCGGCGCGGGCAAGTACCGCTCAGACGCGCACAGAGCCCTGCACGGCGGCTTCACCGTGATCGGCACGGCCTAGCCTGCGATCGAGCTCGGCGTTCAACTCCGCGCCGAAGAGGATCGCCCAGGCCGAGTAGTTCAGCCAGAGCAGGAGGATGATCGCGCCGGCCAGCGAGCCGTAGGTTCTGTCGTAGGAGCTCGAGAAGCTCGTGTAGAGGGCGAAGAGCCCGGACAGAGCCAGCCACATCAGCGAACCGACGACCGAGCCGGCCGATACCCACTTCCGGCTCCGCTGCTCCACGTTCGGCGCGAGGTAGTAGACGAGTGAGAAGAAGAGCAGCACCGCGGTGAACGCGATCGGCCAGCGCGCGATGTTCCAGAACAGCTTGAACTCGCCGCCAAGTGGCGTCCTGCGCGCGATCGCATTGCCAAGGTCGCCGCCGAAGACGATCAGCAGGAACGTGCCGGCGAGGACGATTCCCGTTGCGAACACCAGCACGAGAGAGATCAGACGCACTTTCCAGAACGGCCGCGTCTCGCTCCGGCCAAAGGCGCGGTTGACGGCCTTGACGACCGCGCCCATGGCGCCACTCGCCGCCCAGAGTGCAGCGACAGCGCCGACGGCAAACGCGATCGCGGAGCCGGACTTGTTGTGGGCCGCGTCGTTTTTCGCGGTGTCGATGATGCTGACCACCCCTTGGGGCGCGACCGACCCGACGAAGTGCTCGAGCGAGTCGAAGACGCCGCTGCCGAGCAGCCCGAGCAGGCCGATCAGCAGGATGACCGTCGGCAGGAAGGCCAGCAGGGCGCCGAACGCAACCTGCTGGGAGAGACCCGTACAGTCGTCCTTCAGGAACTGTTTCCCGGCTCGCTTGAAGACCCCGAGCCACCCCGACAGCGTCAGCCGTGTGCGCTCGGGCGGTTCGCGTGTGCGAGCGGAGTCAGTCGTCGCGGTCGACAAGGGAAAACGGGCCCAACTTCGCCTTCGTGGTCCCTTCCCGGCTCCGGCGTGCAAGCAACCTCATAGTCGCGCCGATTCCGCCTGCGGCGAAGAAGCCCGCTCCGAGCGCTCCGGCCACCACGAGCGGCAGGTTCGAACGCAGCTTCGCGCCGACATCGGTGATCTCGGCAAGCCCGCCGCGGAGGTCCTCGACCGCCTTCGCGAGTTGCTCCCGCTCCCCCTCGATGTCGTGGCGGATCTGCTCGGTAGTCCGCCCGTTACGAGTAGCCATCGCTCTTCAACGCCTCCGTGGTCAGCCTTGCCTCTTCGATCGCCTGCTCAGGGACCGCCGGCGTCGCCTTGCGGATCAGTCCATACCCGATCCCTGCGAGCAACGCGGTGAGGAGGAGCAGGATCCCGGTCGTGATCAGGAGCGCCAGCCAGGTCGACATCGCCGTGGCGAGCCCCGCCGCGATCGTCAGGAAGGTGAAGGCGAGCGTGAACACGGCAAAGAGGGCTCCACCGACGCCGAGCCCGATGCCCGTACCGAAGGTGGCTGCCTTCTTTTTGAGCTCGAGTTGCGCCAGTTCGAGCTCGAGCCGGGCCAGGCTGCTCGCGTGTTCGGCGATCTGCGTCACCGCGGGGGCGACGCCGGCGTTCGTCTCAGTTTCGCGGGTGGGCATGTCCCCTCCAGTCGATCAGCTTTGCGAGCGCGATGCCTGCGGCAAGCGCGATCCCGGCGACAACGAACGGGTTCGGCCCCTGCGTGCGCCTGGGCCTCTTCGCCTTCCGCTGACGTCGCGGCCGTACGGCCTGCGGCGCACTCGGCGCCGGCGCCTCCCTTTCGGGTACCTGGTTCACGGTTTCTTTCCCCTTGGCTCGGGCCTTGATCAGGCTCGGTTTCAGCTTGCGCAGGAAGACCGCGTCCTCGGCAAGCTCGTCGGACAGCTTGGCGGCGAAACCGCCCTTTGCGGCGGCTTTGCGCGACAGCTCTTCGAGCCCCCGTGCGCCGCGCTCGACCAGGAGGTCGCCCTTGCTCATCGCTTCACCGGAGGGGCTTCGCCCGTCGCCAGACGCCAGATCCTGGACGCGGCGCTTCGAGCTACGAGCGCGGAGCCCGCGGCGAGTCCCGCGTACAGCGCGGAGTAGAGCAGCTTGCGCAGCATCTTCGGTGTGCTTGCCTCGCCTTCGGGTTACTGAAACCTGAATGGTTAGTCTCGCTGGATGTACCGGAATCCGGGAGTAATCACAAGGCTCCCCGGGGAACTGAGACTAGCGGCCTCTGACGATCTGCGCGGCCCGCGTGTATCAGTCCTCGGGAATCCCTGTGCCGACCACCAACAG
>JALYLK010000372.1 GCA_030774275.1 Actinomycetota bacterium | reverse complement strand
GTGTGCGGCCGCTGCGCTCGGCGCGCGGCCCCAGGCGTTCTCACTTGGATTTGCCGGTCACGGCGACTACGACGAGGTGGGGGCGGCCTCCCGAGTCGCGAAACGGCTTGGCGTACCACATCACGTGACGCAGTTCCGCGCCTCGTTCCAGAGCAGCATCGACGCCGTCGCGAAGGTCTACGACACGCCGTTCGCCGACGCCTCCGCCGTCGCGATGATCGAGCTCGCGAAGCTTGCTCGGGCTCACGTGACCGTCGCTCTCAGCGGTACGGGCGGGGACGATTTGTTCGCCGGCTACTACCGCCACCGCGCTCACCGCCTGCGCTCTCTGGTCAGCCGAGTGCCGCCATTTCTGTTGCGGACCAGTAGGCGCGCCGCCCCTGCTCAGGGACGCGCCAGGCACAGTCGGCTCCGGCTCGCGGGCTCGTACCTGGCGCGACTGGCCGAGGCCGGCGGTAGAAGCGATGCGGACCAGTACCTCGCTCTTGTCACAAACCTCTCGTCACCGGCCGGCCTGAATGCCCTCTGCTTCCCGGTCGAGCCGGCCGAGACCGCAAGCGAACTTGCGGGGCGATTTGGTTTCGGGGAGCCGCTGCGCCCGACGGCGCTGCAGGCGATTCAGCGATTCGAGCTGCGGACATATCTGCCTGGTGACCTCCTCTGCAAGGAAGACCGGGCGACGATGGCGGTAGGCCTCGAAGCTCGGGTGCCGCTGCTCGACGATGCGCTCGTCCAGCTCGCGGAGCGAATACCGGAGGACCGAATGATGTCCCTTCGCCAGGGGAAGATCATCCTGCGCGAGCTTGCCGGGCGATTCGGTGCTCCGTTGACGAGCTTGAAGCGGGGTTTCGCAGTCCCTCTCGGCGCCTACTTCGAAGGTCCGTGGCGTGCCGAGGCACGGGAGTGGTTCGGCTCGGCCGACTCGGAGCTGGTAGACACCGCCGCAGCGGTCCGGCTCGTCGACCAGACGGCTCCTCCGGCAAGCGATCTCTGGATGCTGGCGACGCTGGTGGCATGGGAGAATCGACTCGAGAACGCGCGTTCCGACACACCCACCGCGACACGGACGGGCTTGCTCGCCGGGTGAGCAGACAAACCCCCCAGACGCGCGCTCTCGTCACCGGTGGCGGCGGCTTCATCGGCCACCACCTCGTGCGCAGGCTGCTAGCGGACGGGTACGAGGTGCGCGTCCTCGACAACTTCGCGACCGGCCGCCGGGAGCGCCTTGAAGGACTCGATGTTTCCCTCGTCGAGGGCGACCTGCGCTCCTATGAGCGCGCGCACACGGCCGTACGTGGTAGGGACTTGGTCTTCCATCTGGGGGCGCTGCCGTCGGTGCCTCGTTCGGTGCAGGATCCCCTGACAACGAGCGCGGTCAACGTCGAGGGGACCCTCAACGTCCTGCTCGCAGCACGCGACGAGGGCGTTCGACGCGTCGTTTTCGCGTCCTCGTCGTCCGTCTACGGCTCAAACACCGTCTTGCCGAAGAGCGAAACCGATCAGCCCTTGCCCGTCTCCCCCTACGGTGTATCCAAGCTCTCGGCCGAGCATTACTGCCGGGCCTTCACGGCCGTCTATGGCCTCGAGACCGTCAGCCTTCGTCTCTTCAACGTATTCGGTCCAGGCCAGGACCCGCTGTCGCAATATGCGGCGGTCGTGCCGCGATTCATCAGGGCGCTGGCCTCAGGGGATCGGCCGATCGTCTACGGGGACGGGAGTCAGACCCGTGACTTCACCTACATCGACGATGTCGTCGAGGCGTTCCTGCTCGCATCCGGAGCGCCGCAGGCCGTCGGCGAGGTGATTAACGTTGCCGCAGGAAGGGAGACCAGCCTGCTCGAGTTGCTTTCGGTCCTCAGCGACCTGTTCGGCATCTCCGCCGCGCCTGTCTTCGAGGCCGTGCGGGTAGGTGAAGTCCGAGCGAGCCAGGGCGATCGCCGCAAGGCCGCCGCCCTTCTCGATTGGGAGCCTCGCTGGAGCTTGAAGGCTGCGCTCGAAGCCTCGATAGCCCCTGCTCACGTTGGTGTCACGAGATGACGAACGAACGCCAAACGCCGGTGCGGATTGCCGCGCTCGGGTCGTATGGTGCCTCTGCACCTGGCTTCCGCATCCGGGTTCTGCTCCCCCGCACCCGGCTCGAAGAGGAACAGATCTTCCTCACTCCCATGACCCTCTTCACGGACGAGGAAGAGCGGTCATTCAACCAGCTCTCCGCTCCAGCGAAACTGTCGCTCGTACGGAAAGCGCGCAAGCGGCTCCTCACCAAACTTGACCACCTGACGCCAAACGTCTCGGTCACGCTGATCCAACGCCAGGCCGACCTGTTCGGAACGACGACCATCGAGCGGCGGGCGATTACCGGTCGTCCACTCGTCTACGACGTCGACGACGCGATCTGGCTCGACAAATGGGGTGCGAACGGAAGCGTCTTCGCGTTCTTGAAAGGCTCAGGACGAAAAGCTCGCTGGCTGGCTCGCCGGGCCGCACATGTAATCGCGGGGAACGAGATCCTTGCTGAATATCTGGCTCCCTTTGCATCGAACATCACGGTTGTCCCGTCGGTCGTCGATACGGCGAGCTCACCGATCAGGATTCACGCGGACGCCAAGGAACTCACCATCGGATGGGTCGGCTCCCGCACGACAGCTCCTTACGTCGAGGAGATCCGCGGCATTCTCGAACGAGCCGCACATGAATTGAGGCCGCGACGGGTTCGCCTGCTGATGGTGGGAGGCGAGGTCGAGCCTCCCGCCGGCGTCGTCTACGAAGCGAAGCCATGGAGCGTCGAAAACGAACGAGCCGCCCTCGAACGCATCGACATCGGGATCGCGCCCCAACCTGATACGCCGTGGACTCGCGGGAAATGCGCGTACAAAGCAATCCAGTACATGGCGGCGGGGATTCCGGTCGTCGCCGATGACGTCGGTTTCGTAGCCAAGTTGGCCGACGGCGCGATTCTCGTCCATGATGACTCCGACTGGGTCGGGGCGTTGAGCTCTTTGGGCCGCGACGCAGGCCTCCGGAGCGAACTAGGCGCTCGAGGCCGCGCTCAGGCTAAGCGTGACTATTCAATCGAGCGGTGGACGCCCGTTCTTTCCGATCTGCTCCGGAGTTGTATTTGAGTACGCAATCCCATTCCTGTCGCGGTTGTATACCGAGGCGGAGTGTCTGGCGAGCACTCCTGACTGTAGCGTCGGCCACGACGATCGTGGTGCTTGCGATTGGGTGCTCCGTCTCAGCGCCGAAGAAGCAGGCCCAGACGACAACGACAACGCAAGCGGTTGCGAAAGCGCCACCCGACTCAGCCCGCTATCTCTCCCTCAACGACCTACGCAGGCTTCCGCGCGGAGGCGCCGCGGCCGTCGTGTTGACGTTTTGGTACGCGGTCCAACAGCGCAATCTGCCTCTCGCGTACTCGTTTCTCTCGCCTGGCTTCATTTCGCAATACGCACGAACGTTTGGGCACTTCAACGACTACATCTTGGCTGACTATGCGCGCTGGCTCGTCAAGCCTCACGTTGTCAGCGTGACGACCTCGGGAAAGCGTGCAAGCGTCGTTGTCCGGTACGCCACGCCTGGCGATCCGAAAGCGCGGACCACGTACATCCTGAACAAACGCCCCGGCGGCTGGAAGATCTCCTACGAGTACTACCTGATCGGACGATTGACCGCCGGACAGCGCTCCGCGAGGCCCGGGCGGCGATAGTTGGACGCATTGCCGGCACTGAACGAAACGAGAACGGCCAAGTCGGAAGCGGGAATCAGGGAAAAACCAGAAAGCACGCGGGCGGCGCCTTCGGCTCTCGCCGTTGAGGCGGCGTGCTGGCTACTTTTCGCCGCGGTTCTCGTTCAGCAGCCCCTTTTTCAGATCGAGATCGCTGGTTCAGTGCTGCTCGTCCGCTCGTGGGATATCGCTTGGATTCTGTTCTTACTAGCGACGATGCCGTTTTTAAGTACTCTCGTCCGCGAGCGCCGGGTCCCCCGCTTACCTCGATCGACGCGCGCCTTCGTGCTCTACGTCGGCATCGTGGCCGTGTCTCTTATCTGGGTCGCTGCGACGTTCCGCACAGACGGGCTGATTTCGAGCTTCGTAAGCGCCAGCCGATTCGTCTTGATCGCGTATGCAGCCATCATGCTGCCTCTAGCTCTCGACCGGCACAGGTTACGTCGGGTGGTCATCGCTGCCGCCATTGCCGGGCTGGTCGGGGGGGTCTATGCCCTCTATGCGCTTTACCACGAGACGGTAAGTGTCTCCACCGCGGCAGGCCCTGCCCGAGTCGGAGTGACGAGGCCGGGAGGGCCATTTGGTAACTACTTCGCCGACGGGAGTGCGGATCACTGGTGGGTGCAGTCCGCGGCATCGACCAACCTTGGGTTCTGGCTTGGCGTCTCGCTGGCGGTAGTCGCGGCGATAGCCGTGAGGAGTTGGAGACGACGCCAGCGCCTTCTCTTCGCGGGCGCATGCCTTTCCGCCGCGGCCGGTGCCTTTGCACTAGCTGCGACCGCCTCCCGCGAGGCCTGGGTCGGCGGATTGCTCGTGTTGGCACTCGTAGCCGCACTTTTTGGACGGAATCACTCGTACCGGGGCTGGTCGCTCGTGGGCCTTGCCGTCACCGGTGCCTGCGCCGCGATCCTGGTATTCGTTCCATCCGTACGGACTAGGCTGGCAGACACCGTTACGCCCGGGACGTTCTCGTTCCGGACAGGGCCCCAGGCTCGAGTCCACGCCTGGGCTGCGGGCTTACGGATTGGGGCAGAGCGTTTTCCGATCGGCTGGGGGATCGGCGGTGTCGAAGAGCACGCCGACCGATTCGGGCGCGCCACCGCTGAGAACATGTTCATTCAGGTGTGGATGCAAACGAGCATCTTGGGAGTGGTCGTTTTTGTCGGCTGGTTCGTGCTGGCTGCGATCGCGGCGCTACGCGGATTACGGGCAGGTAGCCACGAATTGCTGGCCGTTTTCCCCGCTGTGGTCTTACTCCTGTTGTTTGCGCACGGGATGTTCGGTTACGCGATTGGCGATCCAACGATCCAGGTTCTGATCGCAATCGCTCTTGCCTGCATCGCGGTGAACTCACCGATCGTCGAGAGAGCTCGACTTTGAGCGATCTTGAGGGATCGGTTGGCCTCGTCACGGGGGCCTCCGGATTCATCGGACGCGCTGTGGTGAGAGCGCTGCCAAAGCAAGCCACGGTCTTTGCGACCTACAGCACCGACGAAAGCTTCCCGGCTTGGGCCGACACCTGCGGGGCCGCCGTGCGCCCCGTCCGAGTGGATCTGACAGCAAAGAGGCTCGTGGAAGTTTGCGACGAAGCCTTCGACTGGTCAGTTCTGCTTGCGGCCCGAGTGGTTCTGTCGGCTTCCCGAGAAAAGCCTGTCGACGAGCTCGTGGCTGTCGCGGGGCCGGCAATCAATGCGGCCGCCGGCTTGCGCGCGCGGCAAATCGTCCATGTCTCGAGCGGATCTGTGTACGAAACG
>JALYLK010000371.1 GCA_030774275.1 Actinomycetota bacterium | reverse complement strand
GCCTCCCGGAGCTCCAAAAGGGGAGCTCGATCATGCCCGGCAAGGTCAATCCGGTGATCCCGGAAGTCGTCACCCAGGTCTCGGCGCAGGTGATCGGCAATGACACCGCGATCACCGTGGGCGGCCTGCAGGGCCACTTCGAGCTGAACGTCTTCGTGCCGCTCCTGGCGCGAAACCTGTTGGAGTCGATCAAGCTGCTCGCCTCGGCGTCGCGCCTTTTGAACGAGAAGTGCGTCCAGGGAATCGAGGCCAATCGAGAGACCGCAGAGCACTACGCGGAGCTGACGCTCTCAGCGGCGACCGCCCTGAACCCGTACATCGGCTACGACAAGGCGACAGAGATCGTCAAGGAAGCGGCGAGCTCCGGACGCTCCCTGCGCGATGTCGCCCGCGAGGCGGGCGTCGACGAGGAGACGCTTGACAAGGCGCTGGATTACCGTGCGATGGCGAAGCCGCACAGAGGATAGGAAAGACGAAGGCGGCGGCCGGCCTCATGACCAAGCGACCCGAGGGGCCTGAGGTCAAGCCCATCATGGCATAGCATCGCGAGCTATATTTCGGCCTCTTCACCGAGGGAACCCAACCGAAGGGGGAGGGAAATTGCGTTCACCACGCAGCCTCATCTTGTTGCTCGGTGCCGTCGCCGCGATTGCAGCGGCCGTCTTGACAGGCGGCGCGTCGGCCTCGAGCGGCGTCCTTGTCGTTCAGGACTCGAGCATCAGCCCGACGACGACCACCATCGGCGGCGCCGGCGTGTTGTCAACTACGAAGACCGTGGAGCACTGGCACGGCACGGCGCTCAACCCGCATGACGGCGTCACCTACGGCTTCAACATGGTCGGGAAGGATCCATCACTCGAGCAGACCTCGAACATCCCGACTGACATAATCCCGATCAACGTCGTTGTCGGAGGCATGACGTTCAGCGGAAGCGATGTCGTCGCGCCGACGCTCAGCTCGCCGCAGTTCTCGCTGGACGACTACACGTCGACCCCGTTCGTGACGAATTCGACCGACGGGAAGATCAACAACGGCTTCACCACAGGCGGCCCGCTCTCGAGCGGCAACACAAACAACCAGCTCGAGGACGCGACCATGCGGTCGCAGTTCAACAAACAGGGCACCAACTACCACGTGAACCTCTCACCGGTGACGACACACGATCCGATCACGATCGTCGTCCCCGGCAACCGGGGCACGCTCATCCAGACCGGCCGCGGCGTGATCGCCGGCGACGTCAACATCCAGTGGTGGGCGGCGCGAATCCAGAGCCTGAACAACAGCCTCGGCTATGTCGACCCGACGCACCTGCCGATCTACTTGACGAACAACGTGATGCTGTTCGTCGGCAGCAATCCCGCCAATTGCTGCGTGATCGGCTTCCATGGCGCCGGCCCGGTGCCGTCGCATACCTCTAATGGGCCGATGAACGGGAGCGGCAACCAGCAGGTGCAGACCTGGGCCTGGGCCTCGTACGTCACCCCCGGCTTCTTCGGGCCGGTCTCGGCCTGGGCGCTGCAGGACATCCACCCGCTCAGCCATGAGGTTGCCGAGTGGGCGGACGACCCGTTCATCAACAACTTCGTCGAGCCATGGCTGACGCCGACCGCGCCGCAGTACGGCTGCACCAACATCCTCGAGACCGGTGACCCGGTCGTGGCGATCGGCTTCGCTAAGGGCACTAACACCTTCGAGCAGGGTCCGACGCCGAACGGCACCCAGGTGGCCGACGGCTTCTACCACCCCGAGGACGAAGTGCTCCTGCCCTGGTTCATGCGGACGGCGCCGAACACCACTTCGCAGCCCGTGCAGGGTGGTACGGACGGCCGTTATACGTTCATGGGCAGTCTGAATCCGTACGCGGGCTTCAAGACCGCCGCGACCGGCTGTTAGCCTAGACACACGCGATCGAGAGGCCCGGGGAACCGGGCCTCTCTCGCATCTGCGGCGAATCCGCCGGCCCGTACAACTCGCTTCGCTGGTTCGAACGGGTGAGGCGGGCGTAAAGGCATGCGTGCCTGTTGCCGACATTTGGACTGCGGTGAAGCGGCT
>JALYLK010000370.1 GCA_030774275.1 Actinomycetota bacterium | reverse complement strand
ATCTGCGAGAGGTCGCCGAACGGGCCGAGGTTGAGCTCGTCGCCGGCGAGGTCGTCGGCCTCGAGGTCGCGGACGGACAGTGGCGGCTGGCGATCGAGTCGGGGGAAGCGATCGCGGCCGACGGCGTCGTCTACACCGGCGCCGGGGCGCCGATCATGGTCCCCGGTCAACCGCAACAGCATCCGCGCGTTTTCGATGGACGCAGCTACTGGTTTCAGGAGAGGATGATGAAGAGGCAGCTCGCTGAGAACGTGTGCGTGATCGGCAGCGGTGAAACGGCTGCCTCGGTCGTGATCAGTCTCTTGAAGAAAGGGCACAGGAGCTCCACGGTCGATGTCTTGACCAGCCGCGGCGTGCTCTATTCGCGCGGGGAGAGCTATGACGAGAACCGTTTCTACTCCGACCCGGGGGATTGGCCGCGACTGGCCGAGTCGCACAGGCGCGAGTTCCTCGAGCGCACCGATCGCGGTGTCTTCTCACTGCAGTCCGAGGCGATCCTGAATCAGTCGCGCGGCTTTCGCACGCTCGCGGGACGTGCGGTCGACATCGAGGCCGGCGAACGACAGGTCGTCGTCACGATCGAGTACGACGACGAGTCTGAGCGCGTCGCCTACGACCTGGTGGTCGTCGCGATCGGCTTTGACGCCCGTGCCTTCGAAGCGTTGCTCGGCAGCGAGGCGTCCAGCCGGCTCGAAGGCGCCCTCGAGGGAGCCGAGCTCGACCGCCGGATCGAGGTCGACCTGTCGATCGCCGGCCTGACCCCGCCGTTACACGTGCCGATGCTGGCAGGTCTCGCTCAAGGCCCGGGCTTTCCCAATCTGAGTTGCCTGGGCTTGATGAGCGATCGCATCCTGCGCCGGTACGTTCCGCTCGAGGAGGCTCCGCCGGCGGCCCGGATCGTGTCCGAGAGGAGGGAGCTTGTCTGAGACACCCGACGACGTTTGGGATAGCGACGATTCCGTCCGTCGCACCGTCGTCATCCCGACAGAACTGGCCGAAAGGCTCGCCGCCGAGGCCGAGCGGCGGGGTCTCTCTGTTAGCGACCTGCTGATCGAGTACGCGGACAACGGCTTACGAGGGGAAGCAGAACCGGGCTGATAGGGGGCCCACTGCTACGCGCTTGCGCGAAGTCGTGTGGTTGCTATGTCGGCTTTGGCTCTCAAGAGGTTTTTAGGCCGCTCTCAGTTTGTTCTTACTGACCCGTGGTGAGATCGCTCTATGACCGCGCTTGATCAGGCTGAGATCGACGGCGTCCTCCTTCACATGAAAGGGCTCATCTTCGCGCGAGCGCTACTGGAGGAGAGAGGGGCAAGCGATTCCGAATTGGACGAGCACGCGGCCGAGCTTCAGCGTGAGCGTCGTCGCCTCGCCGAACTCGTCCGGGACGCCTGTCGTCCGCCGACCGGGTCCCTGGACCTGGCCTGAACACTAGTACCGGCTCGTTCACCGGCCGAGCCTCGTCCGGCGGTGGATGCCCAGCCGGCGTTGCACCGCTCGGTCCGCTTCGCCGTCTCAGCCGCTCGTCGCCGACCCGGCGGACCTGGTCCACGGCCATGTCCTGGGACCAGGTCCCCGGACCCGGCTGATCTAGACCCTGCGCGTAACGCGTGGAGTCCGTCTTCAACAAACGCGCGATAACGAACCGCAGCGGGCGTCGGCCCGCCGCCAAAGGGTGCGAGCAGATCGTCGATGGCCAGCCAGGGAGGAGGTTCGTCGAGCCCGATCGTTGCTCGATAGCTCGACCACGGCCATAACTCCGGGCGCGAGCATAGGCCGGCGCGGACTGGGTTGAGCGCGATGTAGCGGCCGACCTCGAGCAAGTGCTCATGCCGTCTGATTAGCTCGGCGCCGTAGCGGCCCTGAAACACATGGCCAACGCGGCCGTAGCGCCGGTTGAAGCGTTGTGCGTACGAGCCGTTCAGGATCCGCATTCCCTTCGCCAAGTTCGGTTCTGGCGTAGCGACCGAGACGTGGAAATGGTTTCCGAGCAAGCAGTAGCTTTGGCAGACCCAGCTGTACCGCGTAACGACCTCACCGATCTGGGCGACGAGCCAGGCGAAATCCCAATCATCCAGGCACACTCTCTGCTTCGCGTTGCCCCGCGTCGTAACGTGGTAGAGCGCGCCGGCGAATTGGATCCGCGGGTTTCGGCCCATCGCTCGAGCGTAAGCCTCGCGAACTTCAAACCGCGTTTCCCGCGGCTACTTCGGCGCTAGCTGGCGTCCGAATTGGCGCATTTCGACCGGGTCCCGGGTCGTGTCCGGGGACCGAGTCCCTGGACAGGTCTCGGGACCGCGTCCCCTGGGATGCGCTCAGTGGGCCATGTCTGCCGACCGGGTCCTCGGACCCGTCTCGGGACCAGGTCCCGCTGGGAAAGGCCAGTGCGCGGCCTTCCATCTCGCGAGCTCCGCGGATCGGGTCCCGGGCCATGTCCGCCGACCGGGTCCCTGGACCTGGCCTGAACGCTAGTACCGGTCGATCTCGATCAGCCGCTCGTCGCTGATCCCGAAGTGATGGGCGATCTCGTGCAGCACCACTCGCCGCACCTGCCGGCGAAGCGTCTCCGGGTCGGCCCCGTAAAGCCGCTCCAGCGGCCCGCGGTAGATCGTGATCTTGTCGGGGAGCACGCCGCTGTAGAAGCTGCTGCGCTTGGTCAGCGGGATGCCTTGATAGAGGCCGAGCAGCGGCTGGCCGCCGGGTGGCTCGTCCTCGACCACGATCTCCACGTTCGACATCTGCGACCGCAAGTCCGGCGGCAGCGCGTCGAGAGCCTCTCGGGCGTACTCCTCGAACCGCTCGTACGCCTCGAACAGGCTCTCTTCGGGCTCGTTCACCGGCCGAGCCTCGTCCGGCGGCGGATGCCCAGCCGGCGTTGCACCGCTCGGTCCGCCTCGCCATCCTTCTTCGCTCCCCAGACGAAGACGGCGAAGACGACGGCGAGCGGCACGGCAAAGACGACGATGACGAAGATGATCTCGACTGCGAGCTTCACGTCACCAAGAGTAGTGAGCCCGCCCCTAACAACCGCGGCCCCGGGCCGGTCCAAACGTCTGTGGAGCCCGTTTTCGCGACGGTCGCGGAAGAGGACGGCGTCTCCGTCACCTCGGCGGAGGTGAACGGCTTCACACTCTCAGAGCTGCGGTTCCCACGGAGTTACGTCCAGGCCCCGTTCGAGCCGGACCTCCCGTATCTCGCCGTCGTGCTCGAGGGTGGGCTCGTCAAGTCGTTCCCTCGGCGCGCGCTCGAGCTCAAACGCGCCTCAGCGGTGGCCATCCCGCAGGCCGCGACCCACGGCGCCCGCTTCGGCTCCGCCGGCGCCAGGATTCTGATCGTCAGGCCGCGCAGCGCCTCCGATCCGGTCGCGGGCTGCTTCGACCGCATCGCCGAGCTGCGCGGGCGCGAGCTCACCTGGCTCGCGTGGCGGCTCGCGGGCGAGCTCCGCGCCGAGGACGCGGCGGCGCCACTCGCAGCCGAGGGGTTCGCACTCGAGCTGCTCGCCGCGACCACGCGGGAGACTCGGGCCGAGCGCCCGCACGCCCGGCCGCCGGCCTGGCTTCGCGCCGCGGAGGAACTGTTGCGGGCGCGGCTGGCCGAGCGGATCGGCCTCGCGGAGCTGGCCGAGACGGTCGGTGTCCATCCCGCGTACCTGTCGCGGGCGTTTCGCGCCCACTACGGGCTCTCGGTGGGGGAGTACGGACGCCGGCTGAGGCTGGCCTGGGCGGCGGCGGAGCTCGCCGGCAGCGAAACACCCCTAGCCGAGATCGCGGCCAACGCGGGCTTCGCCGATCAGAGCCACTTCACGCGCGTCTTCAGGCGGCACGTCGGCGCCACGCCGGCGCGATACCGCGCGCAGGCCCGGTCCCGCACGTTCCAAGACGGGTAGCGCGCGTTCAAGACACGGCCCCCGCGGGAGCCAAGACTCCGACCGCGGGCGTAGCTCCTGCCCGCATCCCAAGGTTGGAGGAGGAATCAATGCGCCTGCGCAACGTCTTTGCGCTCGCCGGAATCGCCGGTCTGCTCGCGGTCCCGGTCGCAGCCGCGTCGCAGTCCGGGAACCCAGTTGTCGAGTCGGCGAGCGGCGGCATCCATTGGACGATCCCGCTGCCGAACGTCTTCGGCGTCGAGGTCGTCAGCCAGCCCCTCGCGTTCGATGCGCTCAAGTACGCAGACGGCAGCGTCAGCGGCCACTTCGAGTACACCCAACAGGCCGGCGGCGACACTGTGAGGTTCAGCGTCGACGTCACCTGCATGAACGTCTACGGAGGAAATCGGGCCAAGATCGGCGGCATCGTCACTCAGAGCACCGATTCGACGATCGCGGTTGGGACCTACGGCTGGTTCCAGACTCTCGACAGCGGCGAGGGCGCCAATGCGCCGCCTGATTGGTCGAGCCTGGTCGGCTTCGGCGACGAGGCCGCGAACGAGGCGTTCTGCAACAGCCCGAAT
>JALYLK010000369.1 GCA_030774275.1 Actinomycetota bacterium | reverse complement strand
CCAACAAGGACACGTACAACATCAAGGTCGCGAACTTCTCGCTCCACGCCTCGAACTCGAGCAGCTTCACGCACGACCCGCTCGACAAGGCGGTCGAGAAGCTCTGGTTCGCGGGCGTCACGGTCGTGGCAGCGGCCGGCAACTACGGAGTTCCGAACGGTCCGAGCGGGGTCAAGTACGCGCCCGGCAATGATCCGTTCGTGATCACCGTCGGCGCCGCGGACATGGACGGCAACCCGAACCCCAAGAATGACACGGCCCCTCTCTGGTCGGCTTACGGCTACACGAACGACGGCTTCGCAAAGCCCGAGGTCGCTGCCGACGGCCGCTATATGGTCGGTCCGGTTCCGATGGGCTCGACGCTGGCGATCCAGAAGGCGGATCACATCGTTTCGCCGGGCTACATCGAGCTCTCGGGCACGTCGTTCGCCGCTCCGATCGTCTCCGGGGTCGCGGCGCAGATCCTGGCCCGTCATCCGGAGTACACGCCGGACCAGATCAAGGGCGCTCTGATGGTGACGGCGCGGCCGACGCCGCAGGCAGTCCCCGGCTCGCTCGGGCTGGGAGAGGTCAATGCGGTTCAGGCGGCCTTCGTCAGTCAGATCCCGAATCCGAACAAGGCGCTCGATCAGTTCCTCAAGCCGGATCCGGCAGGCGGCAACCTGCCTGCCTTCGATGCGGTCAGCTGGTCGGATACGGCCAAGGCAAACGTCTCCTGGGACGCTGTCTCGTGGGGTGACGTCTCCTGGGGTGACTCCTCACTGGCGGCGATCTCCTGGAGCGACGTGGCCTGGAGCGACGTCAGCTGGGCGGACAGCCTCGCCTCAGCAGACGTCAGCTGGGCGGACATCTCCTGGAGCGATTCCTCCTACGAGGACGCTGCCGAGGGAGACGGGAGTTCGGACGCGACGGCCTATGTGGCCGACCCGACCGACCTCGCGGACGCGGCGAGCGACCCGGCGTTGCAGCTTCCCGCCGGCCTTGCCCCTCCGGCTCCGGCTGCCTCGACGAGCACCACGCCGCTCCCCTAGCGGAAACCTCCTCGCTTGCCATCAAAGAGCCCGGGACGTGAGTCCCGGGCTCTTCCTCTGCTTGAGCCCCTTTCATAATGGGGCCTCGCCGCCGTGCTTCATTGTGAAAGAGGCTCTTAGGCAGCCTCCCAGTACTGCCTGACATACCCACGTCTGGCCAGGATGTCGCGCAGGGCCAGCATTGCCGTATAGGTCGGCAATGCGATGAGCTCGCCGCCCTCAGGCGTCAAAGCGAGCGCTCGGTCGAGAGCGCGTTCGAGGTCGGGCTCGACATCGATCGCTTCCTGGTCGAGCCCTCCATACTTGAATCGCAATCCGAGCTCGGCAGCCCGGTCGCCGGCAGCCACGAGTCGCTCTAGCCCGGAAAGAAGAGGCTCGAAGTCGACGTCCCAGATCCACGACACGTCCTTGCCGTCCGCGGTCGCATCGTTGAGCGCTACGAGGACAAGCGTCGGCGCCTTACCGACCAGCAGCGTCCGAATCGCCTCGTTGGCGCCTGCCGGATTCTTGATCAGGAGGACGAGCAGCGACTTGCCGTCGAGCTCGATGCGCTCGAAGCGCCCGAATGCGGCGCTGAACGCCTCCAGGCCCCTCTGGACCTCGTCGAGGGTGGCGCCGAGGGCGGAGGCAAGCGAGGCGGCCGCGAGGGCGTTATAGACGTTGTAGAGGCCGGGTACGCGGAGTTGCACGCGGCGCGACCCCTGTGGCGTGACGAGCTCGAAGGAAACCCGCTCGATCCCGTGAAGCTCGATGTTGCGAGCGATGACGTCCAAGCCCGGGCGAGCGTGGCCACACCGTGGGCAGCGGTAGTCGCCGAGATGCCCGATATAGGCGGCGGTGTACTCGTAGGGAGTGCCGCAACGGATGCACCACTTCGAATCGGCGGCGTGCTGGAGTTCGGGCTGGGCGTGCCGAGGATCGTCGACGCCGAAGACGGTCCGGGTTCCGGAACCACGATCTCGACCGAGATCTCCGACCTGCGGGTCGTCGCCGTTGACGACCAGCGCCGAGTCGGAAGGGAGATCCTGCACGGCGCGGCGCCAGCGGTCGGCGACGAGCTCGAGCTCGCCGTACCGATCGAGCTGGTCGCGAAAGAGATTGCCGAGGCAGACCGCCCGGGGACGCAGCCGGTGCGCGACCTCGGGGAGAGCGGCCTCGTCGACCTCGAACAGCCCCAGCTCCGCGTCGCGTGCGGCGAGCAGGGCCGAGGCGACGCCCGAGACGAGATTCGCGCCGGAGCTGTTGTGCGCGACCCGAATCTTGCCGGCGAGGATTCTGGCGGCCATCGCGGCGGTCGTCGTCTTGCCGTTCGTCGCCGAGATAAGGGCCGAGCCAAGCGGGAGGCGGCGTGCGAGTGCGTCCACCGCCTCAGGATCGAGCTTCCAGAGCAGCTTGCCGGGCACCGTCGTGCCGCCGCCCCTGCGAGCGAGACGCGACAGCTCGCCGGTGGCACGTGCCAGGAGGATCTCCAAGCCCAGAGGAAAGCGGGTTTGCACGGGTCTGGGACGCTATCGGAGCGCGGTCAGGACTCCCCAAATGAGTAATCGCGCGCTTTCTTGCACTCTCCCTCGTTTGGGGGATTCTCGGCGCCTCCCGAAAAAGGGGGATGTCGCCGCCTTGAGACCGTCGTAGCTTGCCGAGTAGTGATCGATTTGCGGCTGGACGCGTACTGCGCGCCGGCTTGAGCTACCGCGGCACCGCTGGAAGGCGGAAAGGAGACGGCAAGGCATTGAGCGCTGAGCGGCATTCGCTTGGTGACACTTCCCGGCAGGGCCCGCTAGGCATGGGGGGAGGGGCAGCCGCGTGACCGCAGTCCCCAGCAACATCGCGCTCCCCGAGGTCCCGAGCCCAGTCGGCGGACGAGGGAAGGACAAGAAGCTTCCCGTGCGGGCGACGGTCTATTTCTTCGTCGTCGCCGCCCTGGCTACGACGGTCTCGATCCCGCTGCTCACGCACCTCCGCGTCGGTGCGAACGGGTGGGCGACCTTCGTCATCTTCGGATCGGCAGCTGCCGTAGCGCAGCTTTTCGTCGTCCGGACGCCCCGGAACCAGGCCTACCACACGACAATCGTCTTCCTGATGCCCGCCGTGATGCTGCTCCCGCCAGAGCTTGTCGCGCTGATGGGTGTGATCCAGCACATCCCGGAATGGTTGAAGAACCGGAACGCTTGGTACAGCCAGACCTTCAATATCTGCAACTGGACGCTCGCCCTGCTCGCCGCGTGGGCGAGCTTCCATGCAACGCTCGGCGCGAGCGGGCTGATCTCGAGTCCCAACCTGCGCATCGCCCTCGGCGGCCTGGCGGCCTCGGCCGTTTTCGTAGCCGTCAACCACACCCTGTTGGCGCCGATGCTGCACTTCTTCTACAGCCACTCGATCAGCGAGCTGGGGATCTTCTCGTTCGAGAGCCTCTCCACCGACCTCGTGTTGGCGGCACTCGGCGTCGGCATCGGCACGTTCTGGAACCTCAACCCGTGGTTGATGCCGTTCGCGATCGCGCCCCTGCTGCTGATCCACCGCTCTCTGAGCGTCCCCCAGCTCCAGGAGGAGGCGCGTGTCGACCCGAAGACAGGCCTCTTCAACGCCCGCTACTTCGCGGCCACCCTGGCCGACGAAATTGGGCGTGCGGACCGCTTCGACCGGCCGTTGACGCTGATCATGGCCGACCTCGATCTCCTGCGCGACATCAACAACACATACGGCCACCTGGCCGGAGACGCAGTGCTGCACGGCATAGCCGAGTCGTTCCGTTCCCAGTTGCGGGAATACGACGTGCCGGCCCGTTTCGGGGGCGAGGAATTCGCGATCCTCCTTCCGGAGACGCCACCCGAGCAAGCGTTCGAGATCGCCGAACGGATCCGGCAGGCAGTGGCCGCGCAACCGTTCGACGTCGAGACCTCGAGCGAACCCATCCGCGCGACTGTCTCGATCGGTGTGGCCGCCTTCCCGCGCGACGCAGCCGACGCAAACGAGCTGATCCATCAGGCCGACCTCGCCGTCTACCGCGCGAAGCTGCAGGGCCGAAACCGGGTGCTCGACGCCAGCTCGGAGCCACTCTTCGTGCCCGAGACTCGCTCCGCGCCGCTCGTGGCGGTTCCCGAGGACGGCGAGCACATGATCCCGCCGCCGAGCGAGACACACGCGTCGAGCGAACCGCGGCACCCACGCCCGCATGCGATCCACGGGCCGACCTTCTTCTCGCTCTCGAAGCGCCTCGCCGCTGTCGTCGGGCTCGTCGGGCTCGTCGGGACGGCCGCCGGCGTCGCCGGACTGGTGTTTGGCAACACCCACGACCTCGCAGGGATGATCGCGATCATCGCGCTCGTCGGCGCTGGTCAAGCTCTCGCCCTCGAGTTGGATCTCGGCTCGATCTCGGTCGCCGCGGTCGGCGCCATCGCAGGCGCAGCGTTGTTCGGGCCGAGGGCCGCGCTCGCGCTCGCGATCACGACGGCGGCGGTCGAGTGGAGCGCCCGGCGGCAGTCGCCACACCACGTCCTGTTCAACATCGGCGCCCTTTCGCTCGCCTCCCTGGCGGCCGTCGGCGCGTTCTCGCTCCACCTGATCGACGTCCAGGGAGACACGGGACGAATCCTCACGATCGCGGCCGGCATCGCCGCAGGCTTCGCCTACTTCGCGGTCAACATGGGTCTCGTCAGCCTCGCGACGGCAATCGAGGGCCACGAACGCTGGTGGCGGGCCTTCCAGGAGCGCTTCGCCTGGCTCGTCCCGCATTACCTCGTCTACGGGTTCATCGCCGGTGTGATCTTCCTGGGCTACGAAACAGCTCACCTCTGGGCCTTTGCGGTCTTCGCTGTGCCGCTCTTCCTGATCCGCAAGACGCAGGAGGCATATCTGCGGCACACGCAGAAGAGCGCCCAGAAGCTGCGTGAGGCAGCCGAGACGATCCAGACCCAGAACGTGTCGCTCGAGCAGGCGAACAGGCTGCTCAGGGAGCGTTCGACCGCGGCGATGGAGTCGCTGTCGGCGACCGTGGACGCACGCGACGCCTACACGGCAGGCCATTCACGCCGCGTCCAGCAACTCGCGCTGGCGATCGGACGCGAGCTGGGACTCTCCCAGGCGGAGCTCGACCTGCTCGGGCACGCAGCCCTCTTCCACGACATCGGCAAGCTCGCAATTCCCGACGCGATCCTCCTGAAGCCGGACAGCCTCAGCGATTCGGAGTGGTCGCTGATGCAGAAGCATGCTGAAGAGGGCGCGCGAATCATCGATCGGCTGGGCTTCCTGAACGACGCAGTTCCTGCAATCCGCCACCACCACGAACGCTTCGACGGGGCGGGCTACCCCGACCGCCTGAGGGGGGAGGAGATCCCTCTGGGGGCGCGGATCATCCACGTCGCGGACGCACTCGACTCGATGCTGACGACGCGCATCTACCGGGCAGCGCGGCCGGCGACCGAGGCTCTCAACGAGCTCAGACACGCCGCGGGCACCCAGTTCTGCCCGCGCTGCGTCGCCGCGCTCGAGCGAATTCTCCCGGTCGCCGAGCTCGACGCGGCTCCGGCTCTCAGCGAGGCCGTAGCGCTCTAGCCGGTCGTTTCGGGCGTAACCGCCTTTCGCTGACAAAGTTCAGAGACGTACGCTCGAGGTTGCGAACTCGTGCAAATGCTCTATTCTGTTTTGCAACAGTGCCCCGCAAGCCCGTCTACCGCGCGGTGGCGGATATCGACCGCCAGGCGCTGGCCGAGTTCCAGGCAGGAATCCGGAAGCGCTACAGCGACGAGCAGATCCTCGCCGAGCTGAAGGAGTCCGCCGAGCGGCTGGGACGCTCGCCAACGATGCGGGAGTTCTCGAGCGATCCAAAGACCACCGTCCATCCGCAGACGGTGATCGAGCACTTCGGCAGCTGGAACCGGGCCAAAAGACAGGCCGGCCTGGTGCCGCGGCGCTTCGCGACACGTGAGGAGCTGCTCGCGCTGCTGAAAGAGCTCGGACAGGAACTCGGCCGCGTGCCCACCGCCCGCGATATCGACGAGCATCGAGGCCGGATGCCCTCGAAGTCCCTCTACTGGCACACGTTCGGCTCGCTGACGAACGCGCTACGCGAAGCCGGCTTCGACGTGCCGGTGGGGGAGGAGCGGCTCGAGCGGGCGCTCGAACAGGCAGTCAGCCTCTCGAAGAAGCTCCGCCGGCTCCCGAAGTTCGCCGATTGGACCGAGGCGCGGAAGGAGGACGATTCGCTCCTGACCGAGTGGCAGATCTATCGCATGTTCGACGCCAGGCGGGGGGCCTGGTCGACGTTCCAGTTCCTCGTGCACGAACGGCTGCGCCAGGCCGGCGTCACAGTGGCGCCGGACGGACGGATCGTCTAGGAGGGTCTAGCGGAACGGCGCTCGTCGTCGGGGTGCGATGGTCGTTCGGAGGCACGGACGCAGGGAGCGTCAATAGCCAAAGCTATTGGCGCGACTGAGGACACGGCCTCCGGACGTGCAGCGCGGCCCGACGGCACAGACTCCGTTTCGCTAGGCCCTCCTAGTAACCGGCGGTGGCGACGATCGTCGCGAGCCGCTTCAGACAAGACGCCCGCTCATTGGGCGCGCGCACGGCGGGAAGCGGTGCCTCTTCGAACTCCCGGTCGGGGCTGAAGCGCTTGCGGCTCTTCTGCCGGCCCTGCACGAGCTCCACGAGAGTGCCCTCGGCGAGCTCGCTCTTCTTCAGCTTCATGCCGAGGTAGCGCTCGACGACTTCGAGGGCGAGCTCCGTGGACGCGAAGAACGTCTCGCCTTTGGCGACGCCGAGCCAGACCGGGCGATCGACGCCCCGAGCAATGGAGAGCGACTGCTCGCGCCGCTCGTCGATCCAGGCAGTCGCCATCGAGCCGCGGAGGGCTTCGAGCGCCTCTGCGTCGCCGTCGGAATGGGCGACCACCGCGAAGATCGCCTCCGAGTCCACGGTCATGTCGGGCTCGCAGCGGGCGCACTCGTGAGCAGCAAGCAGCTCGTCGTCGTTGAAGATGACCCCGTTGTGAACACCGACGACCGAGCCGTGGCGGATCGGATGATTGTTCGCGGCGACCGTCGGATGCCCCTTGGTGTAGTCCCGTACGTGGACGAGAACCTCGGTCGCGCTTGCCGGAACCCTGACCTCGTCCAGCAGCGCGCTCGCTCCGGAGCGCTGCTTGTGGACGGACACGGGCTCGCCTGGGCTGCGGTGTGCGTACCCGACCGCGTCGGCCCCGCGCTCGGCGATCCCTGCGAGCAGCGCCTGCGCCGCCAGCGTTCGCTCGAGTGTGCTCGAGGCTGAGAGGCTGTATCCGGCGATTCCGCACATATCAATGAGTGTATTTCGCTAGACGGACGGTCTTCCTAGTCGGACGAGTGGTCTTTCTAGTCGGATGGTCAGTCCTAGTGTCTGACGCGCGCACCCGGTAGGAGTTAGTCATCACTTTGCGCGTCGGTTACAAAGGAAAAACCTCGCTCCCTCGGTCGGGGGGTTGACAGGATCAAGCACGTTTTTCTCCAGGCCGATACCCCTCGCACGATGGAGCAGCGGCCGCTTCCAGATCCTCTTCCCGAGCAGGCACCTCCCGAGCCCAAGCTGGAGCTCGTGCAGGACGCTGCGGAAGCCGACGAGGACGACGTCAAGGAGGCGGCGGCCCCGACCCAGGATCCCCTTAAGCTCTACGTCCGGCAGATCGGCGACGGCAGGCTTCTGACGCCCGCCGAGGAGCGCGAGCTCGCCAGGCGCAAGGACGAGGGCGACGAGGCGGCCAAGAGCAGGTTGATCGAGTGCAACCTCCACCTGGTGATGTCGATCACCCGGAACTACACGAAAGCCGGCGTGCCGCTCCTCGACCTGATCCAGGAGGGCAACCTCGGCCTGATCCGCGCGGTCGAGAAGTTCGACTGGACGATGGGCTACAAGCTTTCGACCTACGCGACCTGGTGGATCCGGCAGGCGATCACGCGCGCGCTGGCCGACCAGGGACGCACCATTCGCCTCCCCGTCCATGTCGCCGAGCAGGTGCGCAAGGTGATGCGTGCCCGCCGCGTGCTCGCCCAGAAGCTGAACCGCGAGCCCGACACCGAGGAGATTGCCAAGGAGGCCGGCCTGACCCCGGAGCGGGTCAATGAGCTGCTCGACCTGGTCGAGGACCCGGTCAGCCTCGAGACGCCGGTGGGCGACGGCGAGAGCCTCTACGGCGACTTGATCGAGGACACGAAGCTCGATCGACCCGACGTGACGACGTCCGACAACCTCCGCGCGGTGGAGCTTGCCGACGCCCTGAGGGTGCTGAACCCTCGCATGCGGCTCGTGCTCGCCCGGCGCTTCGGTCTGGACGGCGAGCACCCGCAGACGCTCGAGGAGGTCGGCGCCTCGCTGGGGATCACCCGCGAGCGCGTCCGCCAGCTCGAGTCCCGCGCGCTCCGCGAGCTCCGCACGGTCGCGCCGGCGCTCCAGCTGTACCTTCGCGCCGAATAGCTACGGTGGCGGGGTGGAGCCCCGCTTCGTCGACATCCACTCGCACGTCGTCCCTTCCGGCGACGACGGCGTTCGGTCTGTCGACGAAGGTCTGTCTCTCTGCCGCGATGCATTCGCCCACGAGACCCGTCTGCTTTACGCGACACCGCACGTCTCGCCGCTCGTCGCGCTGAGCGAGGAGCGCGAGGCGCGGATCCGGAAGGCCTTCGCGAAGCTTCGCGCCCGGGCGCCGCTCGAGCTCCGGCTGGGCTTCGAGCTGACCCCGATGCGGTCGCTGCTCGAGGAAGATCCCTGGCGTTACGTCCTTGAGCAGACCGAGCACGTGCTCGTGGAGATCCCTTTCGTGGGTCCGGCGGACCTCTTCCTCGAGATCGGGGAGTGGATCGAGCGCGCCGGGCTGACGCCGATCGTCGCGCACCCCGAGCGGACGGAGGCGGGCCTGACGAACCCGGCTCTGGCCGACGAGCTTGCCGAGCGCGGCTGGCCGCTGCAGGTCAACGCGAGCAGCCTGCTTGGACGCCACAGCGCGGAGATGGAGCGCGAGGGCTGGCGGCTGATCGACGACGAACTCGCGTCGCTCGTCGCCTCGGACGGCCATCGCGCCACTCGGCCGGCCCTGCTCGACGGCGCCTATGAACTCACGCGTGCGCGCGTGGGGGAGGAGCGCGCCCTTCGGCTGTTCGACGGCTCGGCGCTCGCGCCTAGAGCGTTACGGCCAAGGCGTTCGCTCGCGACGCCGACCTAGAGCGTCACAGCTTCCATCTCGCGCAACTTAGCGAGACGTTTCAGAGCTTCCGTTTCGATCTGGCGAACGCGTTCGCGCGTCAGGCCGAGCCTCCGGCCGATGTCCTCGAGCGTCTTCGGCTCGGCGTCGGTGAGGCCGTAGCGGAGGATGATCACGTGCCGCTCGCGCTCGGAGAGCGCGGCCAGCGCCTGCGCGAGCGCTTCGCTGCGCAGCGAGTCCTCGACGGCCTCCTCGGGCAGCGGGTCGTCGTTCGCCACGAAGTCGCCGAAGACGGCGTCCTCCTGCTCGCCGACGGGCTGGTCGAGGCTCGTCGAAGCGCGGGCGGCGGCCTTGACCTCATGGGCCTGCGCGACGGGCAGGTTTGCCTCCTCGGCGATTTCGTCGAGCGTCGGCTCGCGGCCGAGTTGCGTCCAGAGCGTCCGCTCGGCCCGGTTCAGCTTCTGCATCCGCTCGACGATGTGAACAGGCATCCGGATCGTCCGAGCCTTGTCCGCAAGCGCGCGGGCGACGGCCTGGCGAATCCACCAAGTCGCGTAGGTCGAGAACTTGTAGCCACGGCGCCAGTCGAACTTCTCGACCGCCCGGATCAGACCGAGAGTGCCTTCCTGGATCAGGTCGAGGAACGGCAGTCCCTGGTTGCGGTAGTTCTTGGCGATCGAGACGACGAGCCGGAGGTTGGACTGGATCATCGTCTGCTTCGCGTCCATGTCGCCGCGCTCGATCCGCTTGGCGAGCTCGACCTCCTGAGCGGCGTTCAGCAGCGGGTGGCGGCCGGCCTCCCGCAGGAAGAGTTGCAACGCGTCCGTGGTCGACTCGTGCGCCACGACCGGTGGCGGTGGCGGTGGAGGCGGCGCAGCCTCCTTGGTCTCCTCGATCACTTCGATTCCACGCTGGTCGAGCTCTCTGTAGACCGCCTCGGTCTCCAGCAACCCGAGCTCGTGTGGCTCGAGCACTTCCGCCAGCTCCGCATGTCGAATCGAACCCGAGTTCTCAGCAGCCTCCAGCAGCTGCTGAAACTCCTGGTTTGCCAAGAGGGAGTCCAGCTCGACTGTCGTCATACCCGACTCCTGATGCTTCCACGAGGAGCGCTGGTCGAAACCCGCTCGGCGCCACTCTCGGGCCAATGCACGGTAATGGAGGTTATGTCAAGTCGGAATCTGGACATTCGATTTGGCCTCCCCTGGGTTAGACGAGAAAGTAAAGGGTGCAGGCGAGGCCTGCAGCGAGACAGTAAGCGGCGAACGGAGTCAACCTATTCGTTTCGAAGAAGCGCATCAAGAAGCGAACGGACAAATACGCGGTGACGGCGGCGCACAGCGCGCCCACCAGAGCAGGCCCGCGCACCCCGTTTCCCTGCGAGCCGAAGAGTTCCGGCAGCTTCAGGGCGGCAGCGGCGCCGATGATCGGCGTCGCGAGCAGGAAGGCGAATCGGGCTGCATCCTCGTTCGATAGCCCGACCAGAAGGCCGCCGCCCATCGTAATGCCCGAGCGCGAGATCCCGGGGATGAGGGCCGCGGCCTGGAGCGTTCCCACTCCGGCTGCGTCGCGCCAGCTGAGCCGCCGCGCAACCCGCTCGTCCGGATCGCCGTGTTCGGGCTGCGGCGCGCGCTTGCGCAGCGCCTCGGCCCCGAAGAGCAGCAGGCCGTTGATCATCAGGAAGAAGGCAGCCGACTGGGCGGAGGCGAACACGCTTCGCAGCTTGTGCTCGAGCAAAAGTCCGAGGATTCCGGCCGGGATCGTCCCTATGACGAGCAGCCACCCCAGCTTCGCGTCGGTGTCGTCAGGCGCGATCTCACGGTTGCGGAGGCTCCTCCCCAGGCCGCGCACGATCCGGACCCAGTCGCGCCAGAAGAATCCGAGCAGCACAAGCGCGGTCGCCAGATGGGTGGCGACCAGGAAGGTGATGAAGTAGGAATCGTTCTGGTGGATGTTCCAGCCGAGCAGCTTCGGCAGGATCACGCTGTGGCCGAGGCTCGAGACCGGGAAAAGCTCGCTGACACCCTGCAGCAGGCCGAGCACGATCGCTTGAAAGTAGGAGATCGGCAATCGTCAGCCGGCGACTAGACGGCGGCGCTTCGGGGACGCGGGCCCGCGGAACGGAACCAGGCAAACACGAGGCACGCCACGCCGACCAGGAACGCGGCGATTCCGTGCTTGACGTGATGGTGGTTCGAGCCTGCCTCGTGGCCCGGGATCCACGACGGCAAGGACTTGGCCGGCTCTACCCAGTAGACGACCGCGAGCACGATCAGCGCGACGCCGGCGATCACTGCAAGCCAGACGAGAAGACGGCCGCGCTCCACGAC
>JALYLK010000368.1 GCA_030774275.1 Actinomycetota bacterium | reverse complement strand
GTGCAGAGCAGGACCAGCACCGCTCCGGCCCAGAGCGTCGTTTCCAGTCCGAATGCCGCCGCCAGCGGGCCGGCCGCCGCGGCGCCGAGCGGGATGAAAATGAAGGAGCCGAGCGCGTCGTAGGAGGAGACGCGCGAGAGCCGGTCCTGCGGGATCTGCTGCTGCATGGCTGTGTCCCAGAGGACCCCGAAGGTCTCCATTCCCACCCCGGCAACAAGGGCTGCGGCTGCGATCACCCAGACCGGAGCATGGAGCGCGAGCAAGGCGAAGAGCGGCGCAAAGCCGGCGGTGCCCAGCGTTCCCACGAGCAGGATTCTCGAGGGACGCCACCGGAGCATCACGAACCCGGCCGCGATCAGCCCGATCGTCTGGGCCGTGACGATCAGCCCCCATGAAGCGGCGCCTCCGAGCGATTGCTCCGCGACGACGGGTCCGAGCACGTTGATCCCGCCGACCTCGGCGGCGTTCAGAAACGCGAAGGCTACGACGATCACCCACAGCCAGGTGCGCGACCGGAACTCGCGCCAGCCGAGCGCGAGCTCCTTGAGGAAGTTCGGCGCCTCGATGCGCTGCCCAGGAGGCAGGTGCATGCCGGCCAGGAAGACGGCGCCCACGACGAAGCTCGCGGCATCGACGGCGATTGCCCAGCCGGGGCCGATGCCGGCGACGACGAAGCCTGCCGCCGCCGCGCTGCTGATCTGAGCGAGGTTCAGGGCAAGCCGAAGCAGCGCGTTTGCTTCCTGCAGTTGCGTCGCTGGGACGGTCTGGGGGACGAGCCCTGTCGAAGCCGGGAAGAAGAACGCCGTCGCTGTTCCGCCGAGCGCCTGCAGAGCCGCCAGCTGCCAGATCTCGGCGTTCCCGGTCAGCAGGAGAGCCGCCGTGGCGCCTTGCGCGATCGCACTGACCACATTGGTTCCGACCATCAGTGCGTGCCGGGGAAGCCGGTCGGCCCAGATTCCGCCCACGAGCATGAAGACCACCTGGGGGAGACTCCGGCTGGCTACAACGAGGCCGACGTCCGTCGTCGATCCGGTCAGTTCGAGAACGGCGAACGGCAGCGCCACGATCGCAAAGGTCGAGCCTGCGTACGACGAGACTCGCCCCAGGAACATGAGTCGAAACTCGCGCTGGGCGAGCGGGGCGAGTGCGTGCCTGACGCGCCCGCCGGACGTTGGCGGACTCACGCCACTTCGCGCCGCTTGTCCCAGTAACGCCGGAGGCCGGCGTAGGACTGCCACGGCGGCATCGCCTGCACGTAGGGAGGAGCGTCGGGGCCGAGCTCGTCGACTGTGGCCGACTCGAACTCGTCCTCGCTCGCCCCGTTTCCAACCAGCGCCGTCCAAGCCCGCAGCCGCCGCCGCAGCTCGGCGAGATGCTCGCGTGGATCATCGGCGACGCCGAAGTGGATCAGTGCGAGTCGCTCCGGTTTCCTGCTCTCCAGCTCGTCCAGCGTCGACTCCCACGCCGCGAGGTCGAACTCGGGCGGCGGCGTCGGAGGCAGCACGAACGAGCTCGGCTGGATCCTCACGCCGGCCGCGTCGCCCGCATACAGCGTCCCGTCATCGGCGAGGTAGCAGACGTGGTGCGAGGCGTGCCCGGGGGAGGGGAAGCAGTCAAGGCCGAGGACGCGGTCGCCGGTCTCGTGCACGTTTTCGCGCGGAACGGGGGCCAGCTCTCCCCAGAGCGTGTCGAACTCGTCGCCGTACAGGCGGCGGGCGCTTCGCTCGAGACGGCTCGGATCGACCAGGTGTGGTGCGCCGATCGAGGAGACGTGCACTTGCAGCTGCGGATGCTCCCGGACGAGCACGCCCGCGGCGCCCGCGTGGTCGAGATGGATGTGGGAAAGCAGGAGGTGGCCGACGTCCGCCAGTTCGAGGCCGCGGTCGGCCAACTGCTGCTTCAACGCCGGTACGCAGATGGCGGGCCCGCAGTCGAACAGAGCCGGTCCCTCAGGCATGTCCAGCAGGTAGGCGCCGATCACGCGCTCGTGGCCGAGGTGCAGGAGGTCGAGCGGCTCGGGCGGCACGCCGTCGCTGTTCGGCTACGCGCCCGAGGCCGTGGCCGAGACTGCCAATGCCACCTCGAGGTCTTCCAACAAGTCTTCAGCCGACTCGAGCCCGACCGACAGGCGGACGAGGTTCGGTGGCGCCGCGAAGGGCGACTCGGCCGTCGACATGTGGGTCATCAATGCCGGCACCTCGATCAGGCTCTCGACACCGCCCAGGCTCTCGGCGAGCTTCCAGATCTTCGTACGCTCGACGAGCGCGACCGCCTCTGCCTCGGACTCGGCAAGAAACGAGATCATGCCGCCGAAGTCGCGCATCTGCCGTGAGGCGATCTCATGTCCCGGATGGCTCGGAAGTCCCGGGTACAGCACCTTCTCGACGCGCGGGTGCCGGTCGAGGACGCCTGCGATTGCCATTGCGTTCGCGGAGTGCTGGCGCATCCGCACGGCCAGCGTCTTTGCTCCCCGCAAGACGAGCCAGCAGTCGAGGGGGCCGGGAACCGCGCCGAGCGACTTTTGCAGGAAGTAAAGGCGCTCGGCAACGGTGGGATCGCTCGTCCCCACGAAACCGCCGATCAGATCCGAGTGGCCGCCGAGGTACTTGGTCGTCGAGTGGAGGACGACGTCGGCGCCGAGCGAGAGCGGCTGCTGGAGGTACGGGGAGGCGAAGGTGTTGTCGACGACGACGAGCGCGCCGGCCTCGTGCGCGGCCTCGGCAGCGGCCCGGATGTCGATCACGTTCAGCAAGGGGTTCGTCGGCGTCTCGAGCCAGACGATCCGCGTTCGCTCGTCCAGATGGGACGCGAGGTTGGTGCTGATCTCGTCGGCCGGAACCCATTCGAAGACGTAGCCCTTCGGCTCGTAGACCTGCGAGAACATCCGATAGACGCCGCCGTAGACGTCGTTCACCGAGACGACGCGGTCGCCGGGGCTGATCAGGTGCATCAGGGTCGTCGTCGCCGCTAGCCCGGAGGCGAAGGCGACGCCGTGCTCGGCGCCTTCCAGCGAGGCCAGGCACGCCTCCAGCGCGCTCCGCGTCGGGTTCGAGGCGCGCGAGTAGTCGTAGCCCTTGTTCTCGCCGACCGCGTCCTGCAGGTACGTCGACGTCTGGTAGATCGGCACCGTCAAAGAACCAGTCGTGGGATCCGGCTCCTGGCCGACGTGGATCGCGCGGGTTTCGAACTCCACGGTGGGAGTGTAGTCAGGAGGGTTTGACGGAATACCGCTCGTCGCCCGGTGGCACAGACTGTATTTCGTCAAACCCTCCCATAGCGTCTCTCCGGGCTAGCTGAAGGGCTTCGCGACCGTCTGGCCCGCGTGCGGGCGAGCGCCCGTGTGCGGACGAGCCGCGATCAGGCGACGGTGACTACCCGCTCGGGAGCGGTGCCGCGGTACTCCGGACCGAGCTTCTCCTCGAGCGTTCGCTCCAGCTCGCCGCTCAGCGCGAGCTCCTCGACGATGTCGGC
>JALYLK010000367.1 GCA_030774275.1 Actinomycetota bacterium | reverse complement strand
TGGTCGATCTCGACGGAGGATGGCTCGCTCTCCGCGCACTTCGAGCACACCGTCGCCGTCACCGAGGAAGGGCCAAAAATCCTCACTCGGAGGCTCGAAGCCAGTGGTCTGGCCGGCAACGTGCGCCAGGCTTCCTGACCCGCGATCACGCTGCGCCAGAGTCCACGCTCGGCCTTGTCAAGGCCGCCGGCCTTGCCTGCGGACGATCGCGGCCTCTAGCTTGGTGCTCGCGGGCCAGGAAGGGGGCAACGTCACCGGCCAGACCACTAGGCGTCGATCGCGGCACGGAGCGAGCCGACGTAGTCGCGCAGCGCCCCCGCCCCTTCGGCGGCGACCTCGATCGCGCGCGAACCGACGACGACGCCATCCGTCAGCTCTGCGGCGGCCCGGGCCTGGGCCGGGGTCGAGATGCCGAACCCGGCGTAGAGCGGAACGTCCGTGAGGGCGCGGGCCCGCTCAGCGAGGCCTCGGAGGGCGGGGGAGAGATCCTCCCGCGCGCCTGTCGTGCCCGCGACCGTGACGAGGTAGAGCCAGCCGTCCGTTCGCTCCGCCGCTAACGCAAGCCGCTCGTCGGTCGAGGTCGGGGCGACGAGCTGGACCCGGCGGAGCTCCGGCTCCGCGTCGACGGGCAGGTCGGCGACGATCAGGCTGGTTGCGCCCGCCTCCTCCGCAGCGGAGGCGAAACGCTGGTATCCGTAGGCCTCGAGCAGAGAGGCGTAGGTCATAGGGATCAGCGGTACGCCGACGCGACGTCGCGTCGACGCGAGGCATTCGAGGCACGCCTCCGTGCGCATTCCTTCCGCCAGCGCGCGCTCGGCTGCCCGGCGGATCACGGGGCCATCGGCGAGCGGATCCGAGAACGGAAAGCCCAGCTCGACGATGTCGGCGCCTCCCTCGACCGCGGCTTCCGCGAGCTCGGGCGTGCCCGATCCGCACATGAGGTAGATCGCGAGCGTCTTCACGACCGTCCACCAATAGGCACACAATCGGTGCGCTCCCGCGACAGACACGCCGCAGGTTGTTCGATAGCGTCATCCGCCGAGGGCGGAGGGAGCGGCCCCGCCCTATAGAGGGTGGGGGTGCGGACTCTGGGGTGGGCTTCGGCGGGCAGCCGGATCAACGGGAGAGGACCTCGGCCAGGTCCTTGTCGCCTCGGCCCGAAAGGCACACCAGGATCAGCTCCTCCTCGAGCTGGAGCGCCTTCGCGAGCGCATGCGCGGGCTCGAGCGCGGGGATGATCCCTTCCGTCTCGGCCAGGAGGCGGAACGCGGCCAGAGCCTCCTCGTCGCTCGCGCGGGTGTATTCGGCCCGCCCGGTGTCGCGGAGGAACGCGTGCTCCGGGCCGACGCCCGGATAGTCCAGGCCCGCCGAGATCGAGTGGGCATCGAGCACCTGGCCGTCGTCGTCGGCGAGCAGCGAGGAACGCGAGCCGTGCAGAACGCCGGGGCGGCCGGTCCCGAGGCTGGCCGCGCCCGCGGCCTCGACGCCGACGAGCCGGACCTCGACGTCCTCGACGAAGCCGGCGAAGAGCCCGATCGCGTTCGAGCCACCGCCGACGCAGGCGACGGCGACCTCGGGCAGGCGGCCTTCGGCACTCAGAATCTGCTCTCGCGACTCACGGCCGATCACGGCCTGGAGCTCGCGCACGATCTCGGGATAGGGGGCCGGCCCGACACAGGAGCCGATCAGGTAATGGGTCGTCTCGACGTTCGCGATCCAGTCGCGGATCGCCTCGCTCGTCGCCTCCTTGAGCGTTTTCGTGCCGAACTCGACGGGCCGGACCTCGGCTCCGAGCAGGCCCATTCGCTCGACGTTCGGCGCCTGGCGGCGCATGTCTTCTTCGCCCATGTAGACGATGCAGTCGAGCCCGAACCGCGCACAGACGGTCGCCGCCGCGACGCCGTGTTGGCCTGCGCCGGTCTCGGCCACGATCCGCCGCTTGCCGAGCCGCCGCGCGAGGACTGCCTGGCCGAGAGCGTTGTTCAGCTTGTGCGCGCCGGTGTGGAGCAGGTCCTCACGCTTGAGGTAGAGGCGCTTGCCCGGCGCGAAGCGCTCAGCGAGGGTCAGCGGCGTCGGCCTGCCGCCGTAGGACCGGCCGAGCTCGTCGAGCTCGGCGCCGAACTTTGGATCGGCGAGTGCGTCACGCCAGCCCTGCTCGAGCTCTTCGAGCGCGGGGATCAGCGTCTCCGGCACGTAGCGGCCGCCGTACTCGCCGTAGGTTAGTGCGGGGTTGCTCATCGAGCCGCCTCGACGAAGGCGCGGATGCGCTCGTGGTCCTTGATCCCCGGCTCGATCTCCAGGCTCGAGCTGGCGTCGACCGCCCACGGCCGCACTTTCTCGATCGCCTCGCGCACGTTCTCGGGGGAGAGCCCACCGGCGAGGACGATTCGGCCCTCGGCAGCACGGGCGCGCTCGAGGTGCCCCGGATCCTCCCGCTGCCAGGCGCGGTCGACAACCTTCGCGACCTGCTCCTGACCGCGGAGCAGGACACCGTCGCGGGCTCGGTGCCCGTTCTCACGCGGATAGAGCTGGTCGAGATCGCTCGGTGCGTCGCCTCGCTCGCCGACGTAGACCGCGACCGAGAGCATCGTGTCGGGCACTGCAAGAACCGATGGGGCGCGTCGCGGCGTTTCGCGCGCGAGGATGAAGCCCGCGAGATCGGCCCCGGACTCGGCGGCGACGGCGACGTCCTCTTCGCGCGTGAGGCCGCAGACCTTGACGAGTGGCCGGGAGAGCAACTCGCGCAGCTTCGCGGTGGGATCCGGCGCCCGCATCAGTGCCGAGCCCACGAGAATCGCGTCGGCGCCGGCGAGCTCGGCGGCCGCGCCATGTGCGCGCGCCGCGACGCCGCTCTCGGCGACCATGACGCGGTCCCGAGGCGCTGCCGCAACGAGATCCAGCGCAGCGCCGCGGTCGACTTCGAACGTGCTCAAATCGCGGGCGTTGATCCCGATAACTTCCGCGCCGAGCTTGACCGCGCGCTCAAGCTCGTCTGCGTCATGAGCCTCGACCAGCGCGTCGAGGCCGAGCTGATCGGCGCGTAAGAGCATTGCCGCGGCCCGGTTGCCGTCGAGGTCTCGCAGGAGCAGGAGCACGGCGTCGGCGCCAGCCTCCTTGAGCTCGTCCAGCTGCGCCTCCTCGCGGAAGAAGCCCTTCGCCAGGAGCGGTCCGGAGCTCGCCGACCGCGCTGCGCGGAGATCGGCCAGGGAACCGCCGAAGCGTCCGTCGACGAGGATCGAGACCGCGGCCGCGCCTGCCGCGGCGAACTGCGCCGACAGCCGGGCCGGGTCTGCGTCCGGCCGGAGATCCCCGGCCGAAGGTGAACGGCGCTTGACCTCTGCGATCGCGCCGAGGCCCGGCACGGCGAGAGCGTCCCGGAAGCGACCCATCAGGGGGCCGCCTGCACGCTGAAGGCAATCAACTGCTGCAGCTGCGCCGCTGCAGCGCCCGAATCCACCGCGTCGCGTGCGAGCTCGAGCCCTTCGCGGAGGTCCTCAGCGTGCCCGCCGGCGGCGATCGCGCCCGCCGCGTTGAGCAGGATGGCGTTCCGGCGGGCGCCGTTCTCGCCTGCGAAAACCGCGTGGATCGCGGCCGCGTTCTGCTGCGGCGAGCCGCCGCGCAGCTCGGCCGGGTCGCTGGGCTCGAGGCCGAGCTCTAGCGGGTCGATGTTCCGCGTCCGCACGTCGCCGTCCACCACCTCGCAGACGACGTTCGGGCCGGCAGGCGAGAGCTCGTCGATCCCGCCGGCGCCGTGGACGACGAAGGCACGGGTCGCTCCGAGCCGGACGAGCACGTCCGCAATAGTGGGCACGAGCTCCGGCGAGTAGACGCCGACCACCTGGGCGCGCGCGCCGGCCGGGTTGGTGAGCGGGCCGAGCACGTTGAAGACGGTACGCGCGGCGAGCTCGCGCCGCACCGGTGCGGCGTGGCGCATCGCGGGGTGGTGAGTCGGCGCAAAGAGGAAGCCGAAGCCGAGCTCATCGATCGATCGCGCGATCCGTTCCGGCGGCAGTTCCAGATTGAAGCCGAGCGCCTCGAGCACGTCGGCCGAGCCGGACGCAGACGAGACGGCGCGGTTGCCGTGCTTTGCCACACCCGCTCCGGCCGCTGCAGCGACGAGCGCCGCCGCAGTCGAGATGT
>JALYLK010000366.1 GCA_030774275.1 Actinomycetota bacterium | reverse complement strand
TCTTGACCATCATGGGAACGCGCCGATTTCTTGGAGCAGCCCCGTCTGCTCGCCGCTCGAGGGAGATTGCGAAGTCCTCGGGGAGGCCTTCGCGACAAGGAGGAGAGGGGGCGGAGCGCCCGGTTCGCTGCGGGCGTCAAGGATCGGCTTCTCGCTGCCTGTGATCGACACTACCGCGCACAGAGGACGCACACGAGAACAGCGGAAGACCTCTCGGGCATGTCGCGGAAATTGCGGCGACTTTGTCGACACCTTCGTAGTGGCGATCCGCTTGGCATGCAGCGAAAAGCCGGAAACGCTCCCCCCGACCGCAATGAGTGATACGAGCGATGCAGTTTGCCCCGCGGGGCGGCCCGCGCTTCAAGATCGACCTGCGGGCGACGTTCCACGATCAGGCAGAGCGCGTGGCGCGTGAGCGTGGCGTCTGCTTCGGTACAGAGCGGATCGGTATCGCCGTCGACGAGCGGGTCTCTTCCCTACAAAGAGGTCAAAACGGAGCGGCGCCGGAGTCGAACCGACCGAGCGTGAGGCTGCCACGCCGCACCGGTTTTGAAGACCGATCTCGGAGCCTCCAGCTGGCTCCGAACCGCACGGTTGAGCGCTATTCGTTCCGACTAATTGCGCCCCGTTCCGAGTGGTTCGGGCCAAAAAGAGCGTTTTCCGGGCCAAAGTTTCCCGGGCGCTAGAGTTGTCCGCCATGGCGACGGACGGTTACGGTCCATGTCACGATCTCCGCCGCACGTCTCTAACGTCGGGCGTGGCTGCGGGTGCAGCTCCGATCGCCTTGCAAGCTCGCGCTGGTCATTCGAGCTTCGCGACGACGCGCCGCTACTTGATGCTGGCGGGCGTCGGCTTCGAAGAGGAGACGGCGAAGCATTCTGAGAGGCTGTGGGGAGCGGCCGTGAGCCTCGAAGCGTGATGTGAAAGTGGCGGGCGGCTCGTCTCCGAACCGCCCGCCAGCGCAATAAGACTCGCGTGGATGCTCAATCAGTTAGCGGGCGCGCTACCCCAATCCAGTATCGAAGCCTGCGGTGTGTCCGCCAGCTTCAACAGGCCGGAGCCGTCGAGGTTGGTGGTCCACACAGAGGCTTGGTTGTTGCGGTCGACTTTGTCGAGCAGAAGCTTGCTGCTATCGGGTGACCAGACCGGGGTCACGAAGAAATCGCGGTTGACGGCGGTCGTGACCCGTCTGAGCCCGCTGCCGTCGGGATGAACGATCCAGGCCTGCGGGAGACCGCAGCAGCCGCTGGTGAAGGCGATCATCTCGCCGTTCGGCGACCACTGGGCCGAGAGCCCGCCGACACCCGAGGGGGTGATCTGACGCAGCCCGGTCCCGTCAGCGTTGACGACGAACACAGCGGAGATGAAGCGCCCGAGCGACAGCTTCTGCGCCGCGAACGCCACACGCGAACCACTGGGTGACCAGTCCGCCCCGACCCGATCGAAGAAGCCCTGGTCGATCACCGACAGCCCCGGAGGACTGAGCTGAATAGGGTCGTTGCCGTCGGTCTTCACCGAGAACAGGGTGCCGTGATCATTTGAGTCGAACTGGGCGTAGAGGATCCGCGAGCCGTCGGGCGAGTAGCGGTACCCAATGTCCCCAATGCCGCTGCCCGGAAGTTGGGTCGTGACCCGCACGAGATCGCCCGCGTCCGACGAGCGCACCGTGTACAGCCCCGCGTCAGCGGGATTCGCCATCCCCTCGCTGTGACAGAGAAGTCGCGTGCCGCTCGGCGACCAGTTCACGCAAAAGAGATCGAGCGGCAGGTTCGAGTTCAGCAGCGTGAAGCCGGACCCATCATTGTTGGCCGTGGCCGGCTGGACACCCGGCTGGACGCCCTCCGGACTCCAGAGGTTGCAGAGGACCTTGCTGCTGTCAGGCGACCATGTGTCGCAGGTGGTGCTATCCACGGGTCCAATCTGAATCGGGTTCGAGCCATCGGGGTTGATCGTGACGCCGTAGTTCGGAAAGACCTGGCCGAAGAGGATCTTCCCGTTCGTGCCGGGTACTGCCCCAGCTGGAAACGCCGCCAGCGCGAAGAGCGCGACAGCAAGGAGGGCGACGAGGCGCACTCGTCCGCCGCGTAGAAACCTCATGTCTTGCCTCCCTCTCCCCCGAGGAGTTGGAGCCGAGCAGCGGAGCCTGCCTCCGCAGCCTTGGCTCTGTCTCGGACAGACTGGTATGGGCGCAGCGAGATGTCAACCGCGGCCCGTTTCAGGCTTCCGCGAGCGCAGCGCATTTCACATCAAGCCTCTAGCGGAGCTGGAACCAGACCGTTCTACCCCGGCCTCGCGAGTCGGCTGCAGCCAATGGCGCTTTCGTCTCTTTTGGTCTGGCCAAAGCCCGAAGCGGTACTACATCGCACTCCAGGGCCAAAGTTCGGGCCAACTTTTCGAAAATCTCGAGACCGGAGCACTGCGACAAGCCCACGTTTTGGCTCTACGGAGCGGCGCCGGAGTCGAACCGACCGAGCGTGGGGTTGCCACGCCGCACCGGTTTTGAAGACCACACCAAAAACGGGGTATTTACAGGGGGCATTCGTGCTGATAGCCCGCTCCGCGCGCCAGTCCGCGTGCCAGTCGTCCACGACTCGAACCATCAGGCCCTCCTTACCCTGAACCTCCGCACCTGACGTAAGGCTGGCCCGCGTGCGAGCCCCCAGTCAGCCACGAGGGGCAGCAACCTAAGCCCTCAGCCAAACGTGCACTCGACGGTGACCTTGTCCAGAGCGTTCTTGAGTACGGCGAGCTCTTGATCGTCGAGTTGCGCGAGGAACAGTTCCCCGACGCCGCGCAGGTGGACGGGAGCGGTCTCGGTGAGGCGCGCCAGGCCGGCGTCGGTCAGCGCGACGACGACACCGCGTCCGTCGGCATCGGCGTTGGCTCGTCGGACGAGGCCTTCCTCGACCAGCCGGGCCACACGCCGGGTCATGCCTGACCGGGAGACGAGCGCCCGGGTCGCGAGGTCGGTCATGCGTAACTCACCTCCGGCGCGCGCCAGTTGAGCGAGCACGTCAAAGTCCGCCAGCGCTAATCCGGTCGCCTGCCCGAGATCAACCTCGAGGCGGCGCATGAGGGTGGCGTGTGCCCGCAGGAACGAGTCCCAGGCCTCCAGTGTGATGCCGCTCGGCAGCTCGCGAGCCACGAGCCGCTGGAGAAGACCGGCGACGTCGGATTTCGAAGGTACTTGCATACGCAACAACCTACCGTTAGAGTGCTTGCAGTTGCAAGTATATCTAGACGCTTCGGAAGGGGCGAAAGGAGCAGCAAAGCCGATGAACACGCCAATTTTGACCATTGCCCCGGCCGGTAGCTGGAACCTTGACCCTGTTCATTCGCGGGTCGACTTCGAGGTTTCCTACCTCGCCGGGACGTTCAAGGGGGAGTTCCCCGAGATCGGGGCGGAGCTGACTGTCGACGGTGAGCGCGCGTCTCTGCAGGGCACGGCGAAGGTTGCGAGCGTCGACGTGAAGGACGAGAACCTCTCGGCCCATCTTCAGTCGCCCGACTTCTTCGACGCCGAGCGGCACCCGCACCTTCGCTTCGAGGCCGAGGACATCCGTCTCGACGGCGACGGCAACGTCTCGGTCGACGGCGAGCTGACGATCAAAGGCGTCACCAAGCCCGTCGCCGTGTTCGGGACGGTGACCGGGCCGATGGAGGACGCCTACGGGAACGACCGCATCGGTCTCACCCTGACCACCACCGTCGACCGCACCGACTTCGGGGTCGACTGGAACAACCCGCTTCCGAGCGGCGGCCCGTCGCTCGCAAACGACGTGATCATCATCGCCGAGCTGCAGTTCGTGAGGCCGGGAGGCGAGACGAGCTAGTGACGCGGATCCTCGGTATCTCCGGAAGCCTCCGCCGCGACTCGCACAACACCAATCTATTGCGAGCCGCGGCCAAGGCTGCCGGCCCGGAGGTCGAGCTGGCGCTCTATGACGGCCTCAAGCAGATTCCGCCGTACGACGAGGACGACGATGTGTACCCACGCCCGCCGAGCGTCGCCCGCTTGACGTCGACGATTGCCGACGCCGACGCGGTGCTCTTCTCGACGCCGGAGTACAACGCTTCCATCCCGGGCCAGCTGAAGAACGCGATCGACTGGGTCTCGCGCCCGGTGGCGACGAACGTCCTGCGAAACAAGCCGGTGGTCGTGGTCGGTGCGAGCACCGGTGCGTTCGGGGCGGTCTGGGCACAGGCCGAGCTGCGAAAGGTCCTGGCGGCGCTCGGCGCGCGGGTGCTCGACGTCGAGCTCCCCGTCCCGCATGCTCACACCCGCTTCGAGCAAGGCGGTCTGACCGACAACGAGATCCGGGCAAACCTTGCCGAGGTCGTGGAGGCGCTGGCCGCCGAAATCCGAGGGCGCGAAGGCATGAAGGTCGTCGCCTGATCGTGATGAGCAACGGCGGAGCCAAGCGGATTCGTGTCGGCATCATCGGCGCCAACCCGGATCGCGGATGGGCGGCGCAGGCGCACATTCCCGCGTTGAGGTCGCTCGCAGATGACTTCGAGATCACGGCGCTGTCCACCAGCCGACGCGAATCTGCCGACGCCGCGAGCAAGTTCTTCGACGTGCCGACCGCCTTCGACAATCACCAACAGCTTGTGAACAGCCCGGCCGTCGACGCCGTCGCCGTGACCGTGAAAGTGCCGTATCACCTCGAGCTTGCGACTGCAGCGCTCGAGGCCGGCAAGGCCGTGTACTGCGAATGGCCGCTCGGCAACGGCCTGAACGAGGCCGAGACCTTGGCCGCACTGGCGAAGAACCAGGGTGTCCTCGCCGTGGCGGGTCTGCAGGCCCGCTCGGCGCCGGCGGTCGCGTACGTGCGTGACCTGATCGAGCAAGGTTACGTGGGTGAGGTGCTCTCCACCACGTTGGTCGGGTCGGGAATGGGCTGGGGACCGACGGTGGAGCCGTTCAACGCCTACCTCAACGACAAAAGAAACGGCGCGACAATGCTCTCGATCGCGGTCGGCCACACTGCGGACGCGCTCTGCTACTGCCTCGGCGAGGTCCGCGAGCTCTCGGCCACCATGACCGTGCGCCGAAAGACCTTCACGATCACGGAGACGGACGCGAGCAAGCCGATGAGCGCGGAGGATCAGGTGGCCGTCACCGGACTGCTCGAGTGCGGGGCCGCGCTCTCCATCCATTACCGCGGCGGGGTTTCGCGCGGCACGAACCTGCTCTGGGAGATCAACGGCAGCGAGGGCGATCTGCAGCTCACCGCCACCGGCGGCCAGACCCAGATCTGGGAGATGGACGTCCGTGGCGGCAAGGGCGCACAGTCCTCGCTCGAGCTCCTGCCCGTGCCAGAGCAATATCGGTGGGCGCCGCCGCAAGGCCCGGCCACCAACGTCGCGCAAGCGTACGCGCGTTTCGCCCGCGACTATCGCGAGGGGACGCATTTCTGCCCCACCTTTGAAGACGCGGTCACGCGCCATCGCATGCTGAACGCGATCGAGACGGCCGCGGCGACCGGCGAGCGTCAAACGCTTCGTTGATCCGCGGAGGTAGTTGGCTCAACGGAGCGGCGCCGGAGTCGAACCGACCGAGCGTGGGGTTGCCACGCCGCACCGGTTTTGAAGACAAGAAAGAAGGCGCAGGCCAAGAGCGGAACGTGCAGCGAAATCTCCC
>JALYLK010000365.1 GCA_030774275.1 Actinomycetota bacterium | reverse complement strand
GTCGAAGCCGGCATCCGCTCGCTCAACGTCGAATCGCTCGACGAGCTGGACGATGTGGCCACGGCGGCGCGCGCGCTGGGACGCGTCGCGCCAGTGTCGGTGAGGCTGAATCCCGACGTTTCGGGTGGCGGGCACGAGTACCTCGCAACGGGCGGGGCGGCCAGCAAATTCGGCCTCGAGCGGGCAGAGGCCGCAGAGGCTCTGCGCCGGGCCGCAAAGGACGACGCGCTCGAGCCCATCGGCCTCTCGTTCCATGTCGGCTCCCAGCTCCTCGACCCGGAGCCGGTCTACGAGGCCGCGGCCCGCGCGGCCGAGCTCTGGCAGGAGCTGGCCCAAGAAGGGATCCGGGTTCGAGACTTCGACGCCGGCGGAGGACTCGGAATCGCCTACGACGGCGGCCCGGAGCCCGACCTCGATGCGTACGTCGCGCGGCTGGCCGAAATCGCACGCTCGCTCGACGCGATGCTCGTCCTCGAGCCGGGACGGCATCTCGCCGGCCCGGTCGGCAAGCTCGTGACCCGCGTCCTCCACGTAAAGCACGCCGGCGGCAAGACGATCGTCGTCTGCGACGGCGGCAGCAACGACCTGCTCCGGCCCGCTCTGTACGGCGCCGAGCACCCGATCACCGTCCTCGCCGAAGACGAACGCGAGCGTGCGGCCGTCGACGTTGTCGGCCCGCTTTGCGAGAGCAGCGATTTCCTGGCGATCGGACGGACCCTGCCTCTGCCTCAGCGTGGCGACCTGATCGCGGTCGAGCTCGCCGGCGCCTACGGACGCGTCATGTCGTCGACCTACAACGCGCGCCCGCTCTGCGCCGAGGTCTTGCTCGAGCGAGGAAGCTGGCGGGTCAGCCGCGAACGGGGAACCTACGAAGACCTCGTCCGCAACGAGCTTGACTGACCCGAGCAGGCACAATCACCGCGTGAGAAGCGATGCCGCAATCGGTGTTGTCGGCGCGACCGGTGCCGTCGGCCGCGTGACGCTCGGCCTGCTTCGCGAGCGGGGCTACGGGAACGTGCGCGCCTTCGCGAGCGCCCGTTCGGCCGGCGCCCAGCTTGACGGCCTCGTCGTCGAGGAGGCGACGGCCGAGGCGCTCTCCGCCGGAGACCTCGACCTTTGCCTGTTCTCCGTCGGCACAGAAGCAAGTCGCGAGCTCGTGCCCCACGCCGTCCGCGGCGGCGCGATCGCGATCGACAAGTCGGCCGCGTACCGCCTCGAAGAGGGGGTCCCGCTCGTCGTCCCCGAGGTGAACGGCGAACGAGCGCTCGGCCACGACGGCATCGTCGCCAACCCAAACTGCTGCACGATCCCGCTCGCGTGCGTTCTGAAGCCCCTGCACGACGCCGCCGGCCTCGCGCGCGTCAGGGTCGCCACCTACCAATCCGCCTCCGGCGCCGGGGCAAAGCGGATGGAGCGGCTCCGCGCGCAGGCTCCCGGTGAGGGAAACCTCGAGATGGACTGGGACTTCGACGGCGAGGAGTTCGACGAGGAGACAAAGCTTCGCGACGAGACCCGGAAGATCCTGGAGCTGCCAGACCTCCCCGTGAGCGCGACGTGCGTCCGGGTGCCCGTGATGGTCGGCCATGCCGAGTCCGTCTGGGTGGAGACGCAGGAAGCGCTGTCTCCGGAGAGGACGCGCGAGCTGCTCGCCGCGGCGCCGGGTATCCGTCTGGAAGACTTCCCGAGCCCAGGCAGCGCGGCCGGCGAGGACGAGGTTCTCGTGGGCCGCATCCGAGCCGACCGGGCCTCGAACCGCAATGGGGTCGTGCTCTTTCTCGCCTGCGACAACCTGCGCAAGGGCGCCGCCCTGAATGCCATTCAGATTGCGGACTTGCTGCTCGCCGCACGACCGGTCGCCGCCTAACAGCCCTCAGGCGGGGCTAGTTCCTCAAGGAAGCTGCCCGTGCAGACGATAGTGAGATCCATGCGGCGGGCCAATCTGACGCACGCTCATTCCGGGGACGAACCCCAGCCGATGCTCGGCCGGCTGCTGGTCGACAAAGGTCTCGTCACGAAGGCCCAACTGGACGAAGCGCTACACGAGCGCGCCATCCACGGCGGGTTGCTCGGCGAAACGCTCTTGCGCCTCGGCTTCGTCTTCGACACCGACCTGGCACGCGTCCTGGCCGAGCAAGTCGGCATTCCCTTTCTCAACCTCGAAGCGATCGACGTCGATGCCGGCGCAGCGGGGATGGTGCCGCGCAGCCTCGGCGAGGAACTGGGGGCGCTGCCCGTCCGTTTCACGCCTGAGGGCGGCCTGGTGATCGCGGTCGCCGATCCCACCGACGCAACACTCCTGCCCCAGCTTCAGCTCGCAGTCAACTGCCCGCTCGTTCTGACTGTCGCCACCCTCTCGAGCATCCGCGACGGCTGGCGTAACAACCTCCGCGTCTAGTAACGCTGCGGAACCGGCGCCGGCGAGAACGCTTCGCGGACGACCCTGAGCACCTTCGCGCGTCGCCCCTCAGCGACGGGGATCAACCCGCCGAACTCCAGCCGAACGAGCTCGACCGGTCCTGAGTTACGGACGGTCTGGAAACCGAAGTCGGAGAGGAAGTCTCGCGGGAAGAGCGTCTTGTGCACCTGAAAGCGCTCGTACTGCGACTCCCCCTCCGGATAGCGATACGCAAAGGTCTCGAGCGCCTTCGCGCCCTTGTCCCTCGCGTCGCCGATCGCCGCCAGAAAGAGCGACTGGAGCACCCACGGACTCGTGCGATCAACGAGGTAGGCGCACGTAACGAGCACCGCGTCTTCGGACGGCGGTCCGGCCGGAAGCTCGAAGGCCCGGGGAAACAAGGGCGCGGGGCCGTACTGCATTGAGCCGATCACGCGGCCGTCGTCGTCGTAGTAGAGCGAGCCCCAGGGCCCGAAGTCGCCCTCGGCGCGGTCGATCCAGCGGTCCTTGTTGGCCCGGCGCCCAGTCTTCGACTGCCACCAGACGCAGCTATGGCAGACGATCGGCGTCTCTTGCAGGGTCAGCCTCGTCAACCCCTGAATCCGCGTGGTCATTGAGCCGGCCCGACCGAGTCGACGACGACGTTGACCGCCGACGGCCGTGAGCCGGCCATCCGCTCGAGGTATCCGAGGACCCGCTGCTGGACGTCGTGGCCGACGTCGGGAATCGAGGCGCCCCAGTCGACGTCGAGGTGCAGCTCAATCGTCACGGCCTCGCCCTCGCCGCTGACGCGGACGCCGCGGTGCCTGTGGAGCTGGCTCGCCACCAGCCCCCGCACCCCCTCGCTCTCCCGGGCGGCATCAGCCGCGTAGCGGGCGAGAACTTCGCTCGAAATGCTGGCCTGACCCTCCATTTCACGGCGATTGTACGAGGATGAGCTCAGTGGCCTCGGGCCGCGCCAGAAAGCGAAACGGAACGAAGGTCGTGCCGAGCCCGGCCGAGACGTGCAGTGTGCTGCCGTTCAGACGGTAGAGGCCGTGGAGGTAGCGCCAGCGCGGGTGCGCGAGCGGGACCCGCCGCCCAGGCAGCGGCAATGTGATCTGGCCCGCGTGCAGGTGGCCGGAGACGACGAGATCGAACACGCCCTGCGGGATCCGGTCGACCACCTCGGGGAAGTGACAGAGCAGGATTCGCAGATCCGTCTCGGGGTCCGCCAAACGCGCAGGCTGTGAGAGCCCGCGACGGTAGGACCGCGGGTCGACCCCCACGATCTGCACGCGGCGCCCACGCACGTCGACCGTCGTCGCCTCATCGAGCAGCAGGGTGGCGGGGCTTAGATCCCCCACCGGAGAGCGCGTGGCAAACGGATCCTTGGTCTCCGCGAAGTCGTGGTTGCCAAGCACGGCATAGCAATTCGGGAGCCGGGCCAACAGCTCTCGCAGCAGCGGCTTGCCACGAGCGCGAGACACCAGATCGCCGGAGACGAGCACGAGGTCGGGCCTGCGTTCGGCCACCCAGTCGACCGCCCGGCGAACGGCATGCTCGCCGCGTGATGGGAACCCGAGGTGTAAGTCGGAAAGGTGTGCGATCCGAACCCCGACCAGGTCGGGCGGCAACCCCTCCAGCGGGCATTCGAGCTCCTCGAGGCGGACCCAGCCGGCCTCGAAGTGCCCCCAGGCGAGAGCCCCTGTAGCGGCGGCAGCTCCTGCGCCGATCGAGATCCTGGTCAACATCGCGCGACACTGTAGATTCGAGTCGGTGTCTGATCCGCTCGAACAGGTCTCCGACGACCTCGCGGCACTGGAGCGGGTGGCGAGGGAGGCCGAGGGGTATCTCGCATCGCTGCCGACGGCGCCGGTCCGGCTCGCGCGCTCCGACGAGGCGGCGGACGCCTTCGCGGGAGCGCTTCCAGAAGAAGGGCTGGGCACGCTCCCTGCCCTCGACCAGCTGATCGACGGCGGCCTCGACGCCCACGTCCGCTCCTCCGGCCCGCGCTTCTTCCACTGGGTGATGGGAGGGGCGACTCCGGCTGCTCTGGGCGCCGACTGGCTGGCCTCGCTGCTCGACCAGAACGCCGGCGGCTGGGACGCAAGCCCGCTCGCCTCGCGGCTCGAGTACCTCTCTCTCCGTTGGCTGAGCGAGCTCTTCGGGCTTCCACCCGACTGGGACGGCGTGCTCGTCACCGGCGGGCAGATGGCGAACTTCACCGGGCTGGCGGCAGCGAGGCAGTGGTGGGGCGAGCGGCACGGTGTCGACGTGTCCGTCGACGGCCTGGCCGGGCTACCACAAGCGCCGGTCCTGACGAGTGGATTCGTCCACGTCACCGGCCGGAAGGCACTCGCGATGCTGGGGCTCGGCCGCGGTCGTTTGACCATCTGCGCCGACGACGTCGGAGCCATGGACCTGGCGGCGCTCGACCGCGAGCTTCGTGCCCTCGACGGCGCGCCGGCGATCGTGATCGGCAACGCAGGCGAGGTCAACACCGGCCTGTTTGACCCGCTCGAGGAGATCGCAGACCTCTGCGAGGAGCACGGCGCCTGGCTGCACGTCGACGGCGCATTCGGCCTCTTTGCGCGCGTCTCGCCGAGAACCGCTGAGCTCGCGGCCGGCGTCGAGCGAGCGCACTCGGTGATCTCGGACGGCCACAAATGGCTGAACGTGCCGTTCGACTGCGGCTTCGCGTTCGTACGTGAGCCGGATCTACTGGAACGCACGTTTGCGGCGGGTGCTGCCTACCTGCCGGAGGCCTCGGACGACCGTCCCATCTTCGCCTTTCGCTCCCCAGAGCTCTCGCGTCGGGCCCGCTCGCTGGCCGTCTGGGCGACGCTCGCCGCCTACGGCCGCAGCGGTTACCGAGCGATCGTCGAGCGCTGCCTCGACAACGCAGCGCGACTCGCTGCGCAGGTCGAGACCTCCGACGACTTCGAGCTGCTGGCGCCGGTGCCGCTGAACGTCGTTTGTTTTCGCTACCGGCCGGCCGGAGTCGCAGAGTCCGAGCTGGACGAGTTGAACCAGCGCATCGGCGAGGCCGTGCTGACCGACGGCCGGATCTACGCCGGCACGACGAGCTGGGCGGGAAAGGTGGCGTTCCGCCCGGCCTTCGTCAACTGGCGGACGACGGGCTCAGACGTGGACCTGATCCTGGAGACGCTGCGAGACCTCGGCTCGCGGCAGCGAACCTAGATTTCGCTTAGACCTCGAGCTTCGCGAGCACCGGGTCGACCGGCACCACGTGGCGCTTGAATCTGAGCTCGGACTCCTCGAGCCCGGCCGCGGCCCCGACCAGCTGGGAAAGGTGCAGGATCGGCATCTTGAAGTCGCGCCCGGTCGTGGCCTTCAGCTTCGACTGCCAGGCGTCGAGTGAGAGGTGGCAGAGCGGGCAGGGCGTCACCATCGCATCGGCCCCGGCTTCCGTGGCCTGCTCGATGGGCTGGATCAGCTCTGCCAGCGCGACGTCTTCGCGGGCCTGGATGATCGGGAAGCCGCAGCACTTGATCTTGGCCGGGTAGTCGATTGCCTCGCCGCCGCAGGCCTCGATGATCGCCTCGAGCGACCAGGGGCGATCCGGATCCTCG
>JALYLK010000364.1 GCA_030774275.1 Actinomycetota bacterium | reverse complement strand
CTGACCTTTGTGCCGACGTCGATGCCGCGTTGCTCGAGGTCGAAGCAATAGCGTTCGGCGTCCCGGTCCACGCGGTCAACGGCCTCAATGGCGAAGGCGTCGCGGCCCTCGGCGCCTATCTCGACGGAAACAGGACCGTCGCCCTGCTCGGCTCCTCCGGTGTCGGCAAGTCGACGATCGTCAACCATCTGGCAGGTGAGACAGTGATGCCGACGGCTGAGATCGGCGACGACGGACGGGGCAGGCACACGACGCGCCTCCGCGAGCTGCTGCCGCTGCCGCGGGGTGGGCTCGTCCTCGACACGCCCGGCCTACGCGAGCTGCAGCTCTGGGACGTCTCGCAAGGGCTCGAGCAGACTTTCGAGGACGTGGCCGCGCTGGCCGCGGCGTGCCGGTTCGGCGACTGCTCACACGAGAGCGAGCCCGGCTGCGCCGTTCGCGAGGCGCTCCGCAGCGGCTCGCTCCCGCGAGAGCGTTTCGACAGCTGGCGCAAGCTCCAGCGCGAGCTCGACCGGCTCGAGCGGCGCCTTGACGCGCGCGCCCGCTCCGAGCATGCGCAGCAGATCAGAAAGGAGGAACGGCAACGGCGGCGGACGCAGCGGCCGCCGCGAGGTCGAGCCCGCTAGCCAAGTGCGGTCTGAACTCGTTGCTGGAAGTCGACGATCAGGCGCTCGCTCTCCGGCAGGAGGCGGCCGCGGTCGATCAGTCCGGTCGCGACCCCACGCTGGACGTTCTCGACGAGGACCTTGTCCTCGGCGCCCACCTGGCCATCGAACTCGAGCAGCTCGGAGATCCACGTCTCCTCGACGTCCGGCCCGAAGAAGTAGTCGAGGAAGCGCTCCGTCCGCTCCGCCCCCGCGGGGAGGACTGGTCCGATCGAGAAGTTCATCCGCCCCGGGAAGATGTTGATCATCGTGTTCGGCCAGAGGAAGTGGAACTGGCTGCGCCTGACCTCGCCTTCGGTGTCGAGGCCCTTCCCGTTCGCGCGCACGGGACCGAACTGGCTCGAGAACGACTCACCGAGAGCAAGCTCGTAGGCATCGGACGAGACGTCGACGAGGGCGCTGAAGCCGGGGTGTGCGACGGCGCAGTGGTAGCACTCCAGGAAGTTCTCGGCGACGAGCTTCCAGTTGGCGTCGACCGCCGATTCGGCGCGACCGCTGTGTTGCAGCTGATCGACCTCGACGCCCGCGGCGAAGACAAGCTCCGGCAGATCGCCCAGCACCTCGGCGAGCGGCGCCGCCTCCGGGTCGGGGTTGGCGAAGACAAACGGCCCCCAGACGCCGACAGACGCCGGACGCAACGCGATGCCCCCACAGTCGAACCCGGGCTCACGGTTCGACCGCGGCGCCGCCAGCAGCGCGCCGTCGAGGCCGTACGTCCAGGCGTGATAGGGACACTGCAACGTTTCGCGTGCGGCGGCTCCCGCTGCCAGCACTGAGCCGCGGTGCCGGCAGACGTTCAGGAACGCCCGGAGCACTCCATCCCGATCGCGGGTGACGACGACCGGGATATCGCCGACGCGCCCGGCGAGGTAGCCGGCGCCCTCGCCGAGCTCGCCCCAGTGGCCGACGTATTGCCAGGCCCGGGCGAAGATCCGCTCACGCTCACGCCCCGGTAGCGCGGGATCCGAGTAGGCCGACCACGCCAACGTCTCGGGCATGCGGACAGCTTATGCCGTGTGGGCTTTACATCTCGAAAGTCGAAAAACCCCTCGACCGAGGGGCAGCGGCCCGGCGCCGTGAGCCGATCCAGTCGGCAACGCGCACACAGAAAGGAGATTTGGCGCCTGGCGGCCGGCGCCGCCCGCCCATGGCCGCAAAGCTCACCATTCTCTCTGCACTCGCCGCCGCAGTCCTCGCAGTCGCCGCCGCTCCTGCGCAGGCAGTTCCGAACAACCCTCTTACCACTCCAACAGCGCTCTCTCCAGCTGCCGGGGCATCGTTCGATGCGGTCCCGGCCTTCGCGTGGTCCCCGGTCACCGCGGCGGACCATTACGAGTTCCAGCTTGCAGCCGATGCCGGCTTCAACTCGCCCGTGCTCGGCAGTGGCGCCGACGACTTCACGACACAGAACACGCGCGCGACGGTCCTGAAGACGATCCCGAACGGAACGTACTACTGGCGCGTGCGTGCGATCGCCTCGGGCGGCTCGGTCTCCCAGTGGACGGTGGGCCGATCGTTTCGCAAGGCCTGGACCGGCGCGGCGGCGCTGCAGTCGCCGGCCGGCGGCGCGGGTCTCTCGTACGGAACCGATCCGCTCAAGCTTGCTTGGTCGGCGGTGCCGGGAGCGTCGAACTACCTGGTGTCGCTCGCGAGCGATCCGTCGCTCGGCTCGCTGGCGTTCCACCTCATCGACGACCCGACCGGGATCCCGAAAGTGCAGGCGAACTCGCTGGCGGTCTCGATCGCACTCGCCACGGGCACGTACTACTGGAACGTGATTCCGCTCGACGCCGAGGGCAACCGTGGCGCCGCCTCGGCGACCACATCGTTCTCGTGGACCTGGCCGTCGACGACGACGCTCCAGGTGAACGACCTGAACTCGGCAGCCGAGGTCTACGACCCGCAATTCTCCTGGGCGCCCGTGGCCGGCGCGGCGCGCTACGAGGTCGAGATCAACTCTTCGTCGGACTTCGCCGCCGGCTCCAAGGTTTGTTGCACCCCGACGACCATCGCGACCTCGCTCTCTCCGACCATGGTCTTCAAGGACAACACCTACTACTGGCGAGTCCGCGCGATCGACCCTGACGGGAACGCCGGTGTCTGGAACCTCGGCCCGTCGTTCACCAAGACCTTCGACAAGGTCCCGGTGGTGACCGCGCCGGCGATCAAGAACCTCCACCTGCGCGACAACCTCACCGACCCCGGAACCGACCAGGATCTCGTCACCGCCGGGTATCAGACCCAAGTCCCGATGCTGACCTGGAACTGGGTTCCCGGCGCTTCGAGCTACGAGGTCGACGTCACGCCCTTCAACGGCTCGTTCTGCGACTGGGGTGCGGTTCAGCATCACTGGCGGGTCAACACCGCCGTCAATGCCTGGACGCCGCTCGGCTCGGGGCTGACGGCAACGAAGCCGTACTCCGACCCGATGAGCGTCGGCACCGACTTCCCGACACTGATCCCCGGCCAGTACTGCGCCCGCGTGCGGGCCCGCAGCGACCGGGCCAACAGCACGGACGACGTCTACGGCGACTACACGTATCTCGATCCGGCCAGCCAGGGTTGGGCCTTCGAGTTCACCGGCTATCCAGCCGGCGGTGCTTGCACGCCCTCGTGCACGGCGAACTACCTCGGCTCGGGCGATTACGTGACGACGGTAACCGGCACGACGACCGGCCGCGTCCCGTACTTCACCTGGAAGCCGCTGTCCGGCAAGCAGAGTTACTTCGTGCTCGTCGCGAAGGACCCGTCCTTCTCGAACCTCGTCGATTACGCGTTCACCCAGATCCCGGCGTACGCACCGCGGACGGGCACCGGGCCGCGCACCTATCCCGACGAGACGACGCTCTACTACTGGGCCGTGCTCCCCGCCGCGCTCTTGAACGGCACCGGCGCTGTCGGTGACCCGCTGGCCGCGGCCGCCCAGAGCTTCCAGAAGCAGTCGACGCCTCCGACTCGCCTCGGCCCGGCCGACGGAACGCAGTTCTTCGACCAGCCGGTCTTCCGCTGGACGCCGACCGAGGGCGCGCGGCGCTACAGGATCCAGGTTGCGCAGGACCCAAGCTTCGGCACCCCGCTCGACGATCTGACGACGGACTCGACCTCGTACACGAGCAACACGACCTACCCGGCCGACACGGTCCTGTATTGGCGGGTCCGCGCCGACGACGAGAACGGGGTCGGGCTCACCTGGTCGACAACCGGCACTTTCCAGAGGAAGCTAGCGATGCCGGTTCCGAGCGCGACCAACTCGACCGCCGGCGAGTACCTCCCCGTGTGGTCGTGGAACCCGGTCAACGGCGCTGTGTCCTATGACCTCTCGATCGACCAGCCGGACGGCCAGACCAAGGACTACACCGACTTCCGGATGCCCGCCACCTCGTTCCAGACGCTCACCGGAACGGGCGTCTTCCACTGGCGAGTCCGGGCCGAGTTCCCGAAGCAGAGCTCCGGCAAGACGCCGGGCCCGTGGTCGGCTTCGATGCCGTTCACGCGCACGATCGGCGAGCCCGGTGGCCTGAAGACCGACGCCGGGCCCGACCACGTGCTCCTCTCCTGGAACCCGAAGCTCGGCGTCAAGCAGTACAAAGTGCAGGTCTCC
>JALYLK010000363.1 GCA_030774275.1 Actinomycetota bacterium | reverse complement strand
GGTAGCGCTGGCCGGCGAGCTCGAGCGGCTCGAGCTGGATCTCGCGCTCGCTGACGAACTGCTCGCCGGAGCGGAGCTTCAACGTTCTGAGATTGAGGATGGTCACGTGACCAACGTAGCAACGGTTAGTGGCGCTTCAGAACCTCGTCGAGCGGCTTGCGATTCGCCTCGCGGCTCCATTCCTCGGCCCTCTTCGATTCGGGATCCAGCGGGCGGCGCGGATAGCCGAATGTGAGCACGGTCACAGGAAGGAGGTCGCCTTCGAGGCCAAGGGCCTGGGCCGTCTGGCCCCGGTCTGGCATTCCGTTCGGGCACGAGACGACACCGTCATTCCACGCGACGAGCATCATGTTCTGCATCGCGCGACCGACGTCGAGCAGGTTGCCTGCGCCCGGCGTCGCGATGGCGATCACAAGCGCGGCGCTGCGCACGTTGGCGGCCACGTAGACCGACTCGGCCAAGCGCTCCTTCCGCTCCGGGTCCTCGACGAGGACGAACGTCCACGGCTGCTTGTTGGAGGCGTTGCCGGCGAGCCGGCCGCCGTCGAGAATCCGCGTGACGACGTCGTCGGGGATCGGCCGGTCGGCGTAGCTGCGCCAGTCGCGCTTGCTCGCGACGGCCAGATAGGTGTCCACGGAGCCCTCCTTAGAAGGGCTGGTCGTTCGTGGAACCGCCGTCGACACCGACGCCGACGCCTGCGATGACCGACTCCTGCGAGCGCTCGTGCAACCGCTCGCGACCCCGCTTGACTGCGCCCAGGAACTTGTCGAGATTGACCTCGAGCGTCGAGAGGATGCTGTCCGCCCAGTCCTCCATCTCGAGCCGGGTCTCCCGCGCCTGGCGCCTGGCCTCGTCGACGATCTCCTGCGCCTGGCGTTCGGCGAGTTTGACGATCTCCGTCTGCGAGGCCTCGCGAACCGCCTGCTCGCGCGCCTCGCCGAGGATCCTGTCGCACTCCCGCTTCGCCTCGGCGAGCATCTCCTGCCGCTCCTTGACGATCCAGCGGGCCTGCTTGATCTCCTCCGGAATCGTTGCACGCATCTGGTCGAGGATGTCGTAGATCTCCTCGCGGTCGATGCGGACCTGGTCGGTCAGCGGCACGGCCTTCGCGTTGTGCACGAGGTCGTCGAGCTTGTCGATTAGAACGAGTACGTCCATGAATCTTTGGAGTTTACAGAGGAAGCACTATTCGTCACTCTTGCCGAAAAGTCGGCTGAAGAAGCCGCGCTTTTGTTGCGGTTCCGGTGGGGGCTCGGGTGCTGGTTCGGGGTCGGGTGGTGGTTCGGGCTCGGGTTCTGGTCCCGGCTCGGGTTCTGGTTCCGGCTCGGGTTCTGGTTCCGGCTCCGGCTCCGGTTCTTGCTCTGGCTCTGGTTCGGGTTCTGGCTCTGGTTGCAGTTCCGCCTCTGGCTCTGCTTGCGGTTCGGCTTCCGGCGGCTTAAGGGCAAGTTCCCTCGCCTCGTTGCTTCCAAAGACCCAGGTGCGGCCGCTTGCACGAAGCTGCTCGAGCAAGGTCCTCGCTTCGTCAGGGTTGAGTTCGACGTCGCCCGGGGAGTTGAGCCGTTCGAGGAGCATTGCAGCGGCGCCTGGGTTGCCGCGGACCTTCAGTTTCTGAGCGAGCTCTTGCGCATCCCTTCGCAGCAACCTCACGCTGCCGCCGTTGCCTCCGGCGAGGAGGCTCTCGAGTCGCTGGGTCTCGTTCATTCCCCTGGTTTCTCAGGCGTCCCCGGCCGGCCGTCGGGGAACATCTCCGCGAACCTCTTCGCGACCGCGGCCGGGACGAGGCCGTCCACTTTTCCGCCGAACGAGGCGATCTCCTTCACCCCGCTCGAGGAGACGAAGCTGACCTCCGGGCTCGCCATCACGTAAACCGTCTCGACCTCGGGCGCAAGCGTTCGGTTGAGCTGGTTCATCTGGAACTCCCACTCGAAGTCCGAGATCACGCGCAGTCCCTTGACGATCACCTTCGCCTCCCACCTCCGCGCGAAGTCGACGACGAGCTCGGAGAAGACATCGACCTCGACGTTCTCGAGTCCGTCGAGAGCTTCGGTCAGGAAGGCAACGCGTTCGTCGAGCGCGAACATCGGATGCTTGTGCTGCGGGTTGCCGACGACGCCGATCACCAGCCGGTCGAAGATGCCGGCGGCGCGCTGGATCACGTCGACGTGACCGTTCGTGACTGGGTCGAACGTGCCTGGGTAGATGGCTGTGATCACGGGCGTCTCGCGAAGAGCGTGATGCGGGCGGAGCCGTAGCGCCGGCTGGTGCGTGTTGTCAGGGGCGGCAGCTCCGGTTCTTCTCTCGCGCCTGTCTCGACGACGACGAGACCGTCATCGTTGAGGACGGCCGGAAGGTACGTGGAAAGCCTGTTTTGCAGGGAAGAAAACATCTCGTAAGGCGGATCGACCAGCACGAGATCGTAGCGGTGACCGGCGGCAGCCTCGGCCGCGAGAGCCCGGAGGGCGTCCTGCTGGATCACTCTCGCGCCGGTGAGGCGGAGCTTCTCGAGGTTGCGGTCGATGGCGCGACAGGCCTCGCGATCGTTCTCGACGAAGACGGCGCTTGCCGCTCCCCGGGAGAGCGCCTCGAGGCCCATCGCTCCCGAGCCCGCGAACAAGTCGAGCACCGAGGCGCCGTCGACGGGGCCGATCAGGTTGAAGGCCGCTTCGCGAGCGCGGTCGGACGTAGGACGCGTGTCGTGTCCCGTCGGGGCAAAGATGCGCGCGCCCTTGTTCGACCCCGCAATGATTCTCATGCCTGCATGGTGCCGCGACCGGGGCTGTGGACGAAACGTTGCGGTTTCGTCGCGCTAGCCATGTCGCCGCGTGGCAGTTCGTCGGGTCAGACCCGAACGAACTGCGCTGCGGTCACGCGAGCGAGTCGGCCTCGGCGCCGGCGAAGAAACGGTCGACCTCGTCGTTCAGCGGGCCCTCGTACCGGACCAGCTCGCCGGCCAGCGCGCGTGCTTGCTCCAGCAATCCTCGGTCGGCGCGCAATCGGGTGAAGCGGAACTCGGAGAGGCCGGCCTGGCGCGTGCCGAGCAGCTGACCCTCGCCGCGCAGCTCGAGATCCTTTTCCGCAAGCTCGAACCCATCCGTCGTCTCGACGAGCGCCTGCAGCCGCTCGCGTGCATTGTCGGTCAGCTCCTCCTTGGGGCGGGACACAAGCAGGCAGTACGACTGTTCCGCTCCACGGCCGACGCGGCCCCGCAGCTGGTGGAGCTGCGCGAGGCCGAACCGGTCGGCCTCCTGGACGATCATGATCGTCGCGTTCGGCACGTCGACGCCTACTTCGATCACCGTCGTCGAGACGAGCACGTCGAGCTCGCGTGCCTTGAAGCGCGCCATCAGCTCCCGCCGGTCGCGAGGTCGCAGGCGTCCGTGGAGGAGACCGACTCGGTAGTCCCTCAGTTCCCCCCGCCGCAAGCGCTCCGCCTCGGCCTCCGCCGCGCGTGCCTGGGAGGTCTCCGACTCCTCGATCAGCGGGCAGACGACGTACGCCTGACGCCCGTCGTCGAGATGCTTGCGCAACCGTCGGTACGCCTCCGGGCCGCGTTCGTCGGTTACCCAGCTGGTCACGATCGGCTTGCGGTTGGCGGGCGGCTTCGCGATCTCCGTCACCGAGAGATCGCCGTAGACGGTCAGCGCGAGCGTCCGCGGGATCGGCGTCGCGGTCATGTGGAGAACGTGCGGCGTGCGGCCGGCAGCCAACGCGCCTCGTTGCTCCACGCCAAACCGGTGCTGCTCGTCCACCACCGCGACCGCAAGCTGGTCGAGCGAAACGCCGTCCTGAATGAGCGCGTGGGTGCCGACGAGGATCTGCGCGCCCTCGACCTCCCCTTTGACCGAACCGGTCAGTAACGCCGTCCGGACGCCGAGCTCCGCGCAGATCGGCTCGAGCGTCAAGAAATGCTGTTCGGCGAGCGTTTCCGTCGGCGCCATCAGCGCGCCGGTCTTTCCGGCGCCGACGGCGCGGAGCAGCGCGTAAAGCGCGACAACGGTCTTCCCCGAGCCAACGTCGCCCTGGAGCAGCCTCTGCATCGGCTTCGCAGTAGCTAGGTCGGCATCGATTTCTGCGATCGCCTGCTCCTGATCTTTCGTCAGCTCGAAAGGCAGCACATCGCGGTAGCGGCCCACGAGCTCGCCAGGCTCGCCGAGCGCCGGCGCAGCCGCCTCCTCCGTTCCTTCGCGAATCCGCGCCAAGCCGACCTGGAGGAGCAGCAACTCGTCGAGCGCGAGCCGGCGCCGCGCCTGCTCGGCCTCCTCGGCATCCCGGGGGCGGTGGAGTGCGAACAGGGCGTCGTAGCGGAGCGGCAACCCCGCTCGCGCGCGCAAGGAGGCCGGCAACGAGTCGCCAAAGTCCCGTGCCTGCGGCAGCGCGCTCTCGACCAGTGCCCGCAGCCGAGGTGACGTCACCTCCTCGCTCGCCGGGTACACCGGCGCGAAGTCCGCGGTTGCGGTGGCGCCGTTCAGGTCGTAGGAACGGACGTGAAACTCGTTCCGGCGCAACTGCCCGCGCAGTCGCAGCCTCGTGCCAGGCTGCAGCTTGTCGGCGAGCCAGGGCTGGTTGAACCAGACCGCTGAGATCTCACCGCTGTCGTCACGCACAGCCGCCTTGAGCACGGTCAGCCGGCGCCGGGTCGGGCGAATCGAGATGCGGCGGACCTCGCCCGCGATCACCGCCTCGTCCTCACCGAACAGCTCCGAGATCGGCGTCTCCCCGACTGCCTGCTGGTAGCCGCGGGGACGGTGCTCGAAGAGATCGCGCACCGTCCGAAGCCCGAGCTTCGCGAGCTTGCCGCGCAAGGCAGGCCCGACCCCCGGGAGCGTGTCTAGAGACCGCTGGACGGACTCGGGCCGCAACCGACCGCGCGTCGGCGGCCAGCGCGCGGGGGGCTCCGCGCCCGCGAAAGCGCGTATCGGCTCAGTCATCCTCGAACCAGAACAGGCCCACCGTGCCCGGCCCCGCATGCGTGCCGACGACGGGGCCAAGACTCGTGACGAGCTCGAGCTGCGCCTGCGGCCGCGTCCGGCCCACCAACTCCTTCAGCGAGTCAGCGCGATCCGGTGCATCCGCCTGCGCGATCGCCACCCGGAGATTCGGCCCGTCGGTCGACCCCGCCTCGAATGCCGCGATGAACTCCTCGAAGGCACGCCGGTTGCCACGCACCCGCTTGAGCGGAATCACCTCGCCACCGCGGATGGTCAGGATCGGCTTCACCTTCAGGAGCTGGCCGGCCCACGCCGCAGCGCGGCCAATGCGGCCCCCACGCGCGAGGTAGTCGAGCGTGTCGAGCGTGAAGATGAGCTGCGCGTCCCGTCGATGACGTTCGACGACCGCCTCGACCTCCTCATCGTTCGTGCCCCGCTCGAGCCGCCTTTGAATCGACAGGCCGAGCATTGCCACCGCGGCGGAAGCGGTCTCCGTGTCGACGACTCGGATCCGGTCACCGAACTCCTGCGAAGCCGCTCGCGCGCTTTCGACCGTGCCCGAGAGAGTGCCGGCGATATGGAGCGAGTAGACGCGCTCGTACTCGGCCAGCTCCTCGTAGACGGCGTGAAAGTCGGCCGGAGTCGGCTGCGAGGTGGTCGGCGTGACCGGCGACCCGCGCAGGCGCGCATAGAAGTCGTCGGGTCCCAGCTCGACATAGTCGCGAAGGCTCTCGGTGCCGAACCGGACGTACAGCGGCACGATGCGCCAGTTCGGATAGCGCTGTGGAGCCTCAGGGAAGTCCGCCGTCGAGTCGACGACGATCGCCGTGTTCGCCGTCGTCAAATTCACGGCTACCCGGCGGGGGTCAGGCCCGCCGCCCGGTGGATCGCCGCGACGATCTCGTCGAGCTCGTCGTCCTTGCTCAGACAATCCACCGCGCCGGCCTCGGTCAACGCGTGGCGCTCGCGAATGTTCGCCGATGCCGTGAGCCCGATCACCGCGGCGCCAGGGTACGCCTCGAGCACCGCCGCGGTCGCCTCCACGCCGTCCATTCCGGGCAACCGATAGTCCATCAGGATGACGTCAGGACGCAGCTCGCGCGCCAGCTTCACCGCTTCGGCTCCGTCCACGGCCGCACCGACGATCTCGATGTCGGAACGCAGTCCCAGCACGAGCTCCAGACCATCGCGGAAAACCTGGTTGTCCTCGACTAGGACGACCCGTATTGGCACCTCGTCGAATCTACCGATCTACTCGGCTGATGCGAGCAGCGCGTAGTGCGGCTGGCCGCCCTTGTGAACTTCGATCTCCAGCTCGGGGTGCGCCTGCTCGAGCTCGGCGAGTAGCTGCGAGAGATCAGGTTCGTCAGCACCGGTGAGGAGAGTCACGACTTCTCGCTGTTCCGCAAGCAAGCCCTCCAGAACGGCCTTCGCGACCGGCCCGAACTCGGGGCCGCCGGCGAGCGGCTCGCCGTCCAGGAGGCCGAGAAACTCGCCTTGATCCACAACGCGACCGTTGAGCTGCACGGCGCGGGAGGCCGTGGTCACTGCGCCGGTCGCGAGACGCGAAGCCGCCTCCGCCATCACCGGCTGGTTCTCCTCGGCCGCGAGCGACGGGTCGAAGGCAACGAGCGCCGCCAGCCCCGCCTGCATCGACGTCGTCGGCACGACGAGGACGGTCTTCGAGGCGAGCGTTGCCGCCTGTTCAGCCGCGAGCACCACGTTGGCGTTGTTCGGGAGCACGAGCACCGCGGAGGCGCCGGTCGCTTCGATCGCCGCGACAAGGTCGGCCGCAGACGGGTTCATCGTCTGACCGCCGGCGACGATCTTCGCCGCGCCGAGGCTCTCGAACAGCCGGCGGTTTCCCTCGCCCGCCACGACCGCGACGGCATCGGACACGTGCGGCGGGTCCGGAACCGCGGCCAGGAGTCGCCGCTCACGCGCCTCTGTCTGGCGGTGCATGTCTGCGATCTCGACGTTCTCGATCCTTCCCGCGCGCGTCCCGATCGCAAGCGCCGCCCCCGGATCGTCCGTGTGGACGTGCACCTTGAGCGCGTGCTCGTCACCGACGACGAGCAACGAGTCCCCGAGCTGCTCGTACTTGGATTCGAGCGCGTCGGGCTCGAGATCTCCTTCGATGACGAAGGTTGTGCAGTAGCGGTAGCGCGAGAGCTCCTGGTGGGCGGCTTCCACCGCGGGCTCGGCAACCGTCGGAGCCGCCGGCAACGGCTGGCCCGCGACGACCGAGGCGATTCCGCGCAAAAGCTCGATCAGGCCGGCCGCGCCTGCGTCCACCACGCCCGCCTCGCGGAGAACGTCGAGCTGCTCTCGTGTTCGCTGGACGGCCGCTTCACCGCGCTCGACGAGGTGCTCCAACAACTCGGCGACGGGCCGTGACTGCTCGGCCTCGGCCGCCTCGGCGAGCGTGCGGATTGCCGTCAGCATCGTCCCTTCGACGGGTTCGCGGACCGCGCGGTAGGCCGCGTCTGAGCCTGCACGCAACGCGCGGGCAACGCGCGGACCGTCGATCGGACCGCCATCCGCATCCCCGCTGTCGCCCGCCAGCGATTCGCCGATCCCGCGGACAATCTGGGACAGAATCACGCCCGAGTTTCCCCGCGCCCCCATCAGCGCGGCCCGGGTCGCCTCGCGCGCCAACGTCGGGCGGTCTTCGGCGCTCGAGGCTTCCA
>JALYLK010000362.1 GCA_030774275.1 Actinomycetota bacterium | reverse complement strand
GCGCCGCAGGCGACCTTCGCAGCGGTGTGCTGCACCGAGTGGACGCCCGCGTAGATCGAGCTGCAGATTCGCACGTACGACCAGGCGCTCAGGGCCATCCAGCGTCCGTTGACTTTCTTGTACTGCGGATAGAGGAACACGGGGTTGTTCGGCTCGTTCCAGGCCAGCCATAGATGCACGGCCGGCAGAACGGTGCCGTCGGCAGTCTCGAACGTGCCGCTGTAGCGCTTCGCCGCCGCGGCCGCGAAGTTCTGCAGGTCCTTGAACCTCGTCGGCGCGTACTTCGTCGCCCGCCGCCCGTTCGCCCAGGACGGCGTGCCGAGGATGGAGAACACGACCTTGATGTTGTTCTTGGCCGCGAACTCGACGGCTCGGTCATAGGCAAACCAGTCGTAGGACGGATCAGCCGGATTCAACGCGTTTGCAGGCTTCTTCGCCCGAGCGACGCCGATCGGCCCGCCCCACCAGAGCGTGATGCGGACGACCTGCGCACGCAGGTTCTTCAGGATCGGGAAGCCCTTCTCTGGCGCTCCCAGCGTCATCGAATCGTCGAAAATGCCGACGCTGAACGAGCGGGCCGTGCTGTGCGTGCGGCCTGCCGTCGCGCCGGTGGAGATCAAGCCGGCGACAAGGATCGTCGCAAGCGTTAAGACAATCAACTTCTTAGACATGAACAGCCTCAGCCTCCCTTTCCTCTGAGGGCAGCATTCGGCGCAACCCCTCGTCGAGTGGAATTGTCGGTTCCCAGCCGAGTACCTGGCGGGCGCGCGTGATGTCCGGCTGGCGCACCTGCGGGTCGTCGACCGGCAGTGCTTCGAAGACGATCTCGCTCTTGGACGAGGTAACCCGGATGACGGTTTGTGCGAGCTCGAGCAAGGTCAGCTCGGTCGGGTTCCCGAGGTTGACCGGCAGGTGCTCGCCGCTCATCGCCAGGGCGTAGAGCCCCTGGATCAGGTCGTCCACGTAACAGAAGCTCCTCGTCTGCGAGCCGTCGCCGAAGACGGTCAAGGGCTTGTTCTCGAGCGCCTGGCGGACAAAGGTCGGAATCGCCCGGCCGTCGTGCGGCCGCATCCGCGGCCCGTAGGTGTTGAAGATCCGCGCGATCGCCGTGTCGACGCCCTGCTGGCGGTGATAGGCCATCGTCATCGCCTCGGCGTAGCGCTTCGCCTCGTCGTAGACCCCACGGGGACCAATCGGATTGACGTTCCCCCAGTACGTCTCCGGCTGCGGATGCACCTGCGGATCGCCGTAGACCTCGCTCGTGGAGAAGAGCAGGATCCGGGCCCGCTTGAACTTCGCCAGCCCCAGGGCGTTGTGCGTCCCGTAGGAGCCGACCTTCAGCGTGTGCAGCGGAAGCCGGGCATAGTCGATCGGGCTCGCCGGGCTGGCCGCGTGGAAGATCACGTCGACCGGCCCCTCGACCTCGATGTGCTGGGTCACGTCCTGATTCACGAACGTGAATTTCTCGTCGCGAATGTGCTCGACGTTCTGAAGCGAACCCGTGTCGAGGTTGTCCAAACAGACGACGCTGTGTCCGTGTTCGAGAAGGTAATCGCAGAGGTGCGAGCCGAGAAAGCCCGCACCGCCGGTAACGACGGCGACAGACATCGAGGTCTAGGTTACTGGCGCTTTCCCGGATTCCTGGGGGGAATTAACGGAATTCGAACGATGAACGTAAAGACGCTGCAATTAGCGGAGGTCCTTGTTCGATTCCATGTCAAACCACATCGCGAACAGGGTGAACTGCGAGCCGAAGATCAGCAGCAGCGCGACGAGGACGACGGTGCCTACGGAGACGGCGTTGCCCTGGATCCGCAGCACGACCTCCGCGATGCCGAGACCCAGGCCAAGCACGGTCATCGTGAAGCCGAAGATGTAGAAGAAGACGAGCGGGTGGAAGTCGCGGATCACGTACTTCGTCCGCAGCCGCCAGAAGAACCCCTTGAGCAGCAGCCACGAGATCGTCGGAACGACCTTGCGCAGGCGGATCCCGGAGCGCTCGCCGACCCCGTAGATCGGGCGCGAAGGGATGTCGCGGACGCGCGCGTTCCAGACGTTCAGGTGGACGAGCATGTCGTTCGGGAAGCCGTAGCGCTTGTAGATCCGGTCGAGATCGAGCAGTTCGAGATACTCGAGCGAGACGGTGGTGTAGCCGGATTGTGAGTCGGCGATGTGCCAGTAGCCTGAAGCGATCTTCGTCAGCATCGAGAGGACGGCGTTGCCGAGGTAGCGATAGCGGGGGATCAGCTGCCAGGCCTGGCCGGTGAACAGGCGGTTCGCCTTCGAGTAGTCGAGCTCGCCGTGCGCGACCGGCTCGACAAGGTGGCGGAGGTCCTCGGGATCCATCTGGTTGTCCGCGGCCATGACGGCGGTCACATCGACCCTGTCGGCCATCGCGGCGCGGTAGCCGGTGACGATCGCGGCGCCGACCCCTTCGTTCCGCTCGTGCTCGATTACCTGGACGCGCGGGTCGGTCAGCGCCTTCGCGCGCTCGACCGTGGCGTCCTTCGACCGGTCGTCGACGATGTAGATGCGGTCGACGAAGTCCGGTACCCCCTCGACCGTGGAAGCGAGAAGCTGCTCCTCGTTGTAGGCGGGGATGACAACCGCGACCCGCTTGCCGTCGAGCACGGCTTGAAGTTACACCGAGGTTCGGCGGGCGCCTACGTGGTATCCCGCCACGCGCCCTCAAGCTCGTCGGCGAGGCGCTGCATGTCGGCGGCCCCGTAGCGCTGGTCGAGCGGCAGACCGAGCATCTCGGACGCGAGTCGATGTTCCTCCGAAAACCGCTGCTGGTCGATCTCGGGCGGCAGCGGCCAGTGCACCGGGCAGAAGATCCGGCGCCGAACGAGCTCGGCGCGCAAGGCGTCGCGCCGGCCACCGCCCACACGCACCGGCAGGGCGAGCGGCGAAACCCCGGCCGGCAGGTCGCGGAACAGCGGCGTGACCGCCTCAGACTCTTCGAGCGCCTCCAGCAGCACGCCGAAGTTGGCGCGCCGGCGGGCGGCCGCCTCTGCGAGGTCGAGGCCGGCGAGCAGGCGCTCCGACAAGCGCGAGGTCGCCTCGAGAGGCAGCTCCTCGTCGAGCTCGGCTTCGCCGGCCTCGAGCAGCCCGAGGAAGGTTGCCTCGACCTCCGGGCCCTCCGCCTCGCCGGACACCCATGCTCCGCGCACCAGCTGGCCGAGCAGCCGCTGCCGCAAGCTCGCCGAGGCCGGCGGCAGCTGGCGGGGCGTGACGCCGGTCAGCACGCCGCCGTCCGGCACCGGCAGGTACTTGCGAAAGCTCGTGAAGGCGACGTCCCCGATCGAGCCGCCGGCCGCGTCGGGTAGCTCGACGAGCGATCCCTGCACGCAGTCCTCGACGACCAGACAGGCCTCGCGCAGCGCCCGGAGCCGCGTTGCATCCTCGGGCGAGGGCGGAAAGCCGAAGTAATCGACGACGAGCAGGACCGCGGACGACTGCGACTGGACGGAGCGCTCCAGCTCGTCGAGACGCGGACGCAGGTCGCCGCCGACCGGATAGAAATCGAATGGAATGCCGGCTTGCCGCAGAGGTTGAAGAACGCTGTCGCAAAGGTAGGCGGGCAAGAGCCAAGGCCCAGGCGTCTCCTCCACAAGGATCGCCAGGGCGGTGCGCCCGCTCGTCACCGCTTGCGCCTGCGGAAATCGAGCCGGCGCATCGCGCGTTTCCAGCACGGCCGCCACGTCAAGCTCGAACACGCCTCCGATCGGCGGCGACTCGGTTCGGCGCGCGCCAGGGCCGGCGACGCCCGGGGTCACGGCTTCTTGTTTAGGCGGCCCGCGACGGGCTCCCAGAGGAGCGCGGCGACGATGCCGAGCAGCAGGCCGATCAAGCCCCCGACGAGCGCCGAGTTGCGGCGGCTTTGCGC
>JALYLK010000361.1 GCA_030774275.1 Actinomycetota bacterium | reverse complement strand
TCGGCGGCGCTCGCGCGTGCGTATCCGAATGCCTGGGAGGGCGTGAATGCGCGCACGTACGGCCCGCCCGGTCTCGAGGACGACCTGCGCTGGTGCACGCAGGAGAACACGCTGTCGGTCGTGCCGCGCCTCACGCGGATGGTCGGGTCGGCAGCCGAAATCGAGGGCTAAAGGTTTTCGGGCCCTAACCGATATTTACTCCAGTCAGCAGGGAAAGGGCAAAACCTTTCCGCATGGGGCTCGCCAAGCTAACCCAGCTGACACTTAGAGGAGGCGGTCTCGCCGCAGGGGCCGCCTCCTTGGTTTGCCGGTTGCTGTTCGGTCTGCTTCATGGCAACTGGCGCCGGGGTTAGCGGCCGCGCCGCCAGGTCGGCGCCGCCTTTTACGCTCCGGCGTCGCAAGCGACGCCTCCGGATTCTGGGTTGAGCCCACCTTGATCTCGTTGCGCTTGGACTTGACAAGCGAACAGGTGTTCGTGTAGAACATACGTTCGTAGTGATCGCATGTCTTCTCATCCCGGGATTCGAGCTGCGGGCGGCGCTGCGGGAGCGGCCTGCGCTTGCGCTTCGGCCTGCCGGGCTCGGGCCTGGGGCCGGAGAGGAGTCTGTGCTCGGGCCTGTGACGGCGGCAGCTGAGGCTGTCGGCGTGCAGCCGGGGATGCGGCTAGGAGAGGCGCTTTCGCTCTGCCCGGACCTTGCGCTCGTCGAGCAGGATCCGGCGACCGCGGAGCACGAATGGGAGCAGCTCTTGAAGCGCCTCGAGGACTCGGGCTTCGCGGTCGAATCCGCCGCCGTCGGTTGCGTCTACTTCGAGACGCACGGGATCGAACGGCTCTATGGAGGCCTGGAGCCCGCGCTCAAGCGCGCGCTCGCTGCGGTCGGGGCGGCGTGGGACGCGCGCATCGGCGCCGCCGAACGGAGGTTTGCAGCGCTCGCGGCGGCTCACGTCGCACGATCGGGTCAGGTGCTGATCGTCTCCGACCGTCAGACGCAAGACTTTCTCGCGCCGCTGCCGTTGACCCTGCTCCCGGTCGATTCCGAGCGCCGGGAGGAACTCGAGGAGCTCGGGGTGCGAAAGATTGGACAGCTTGCTGGGCTGCCGGGCGCCGCCGTCGCCGAACGATTGGGGCCGGACGGCCGGCGGGCCTGGAGCCTGGCGAGAGGAGAGCAGCGTGGCAAGGTCCGCGCGCGAAAGGTGGCGAACGACCTTGCGGAGACGCTCGAGTTTCCGGAGGCGGTCGCGAACGAGCTGACGCTCCGGCGGGCGCTGGGAGCCCTGCTCGACCGGCTCCTTGCCCGGCCGGAGCGCGGCGACAGAGTGGTGCGCAAGCTCGCGCTGTCTGCGAAGCTGGTGGGCGGGGGATCGTGGCGGCGAACGATCACGTTGCGTGACGCGACGGCGGACCGCAACCGGCTCCGCGTCGCACTCGGGTCGAAGCTCGCCGAGCTGCCCGCGCCGGCAACCCGGCTGGGCCTCGAGCTCGTGGAGCTTGCCCAGACGGTCGGGCGGCAGCTGGAGCTTGTTCAACCGGAGGGGCTCGAGCTCCGCGCCCATCTCAGCGAAGGCTTGAAACAGGTGCGCGCGGGAGCCGGCTCCGGAGCAGTTTGCTCTGTCGTCGAAGTAGCGCCTTGGTCTCGGGTTCCCGAGCAGCGGGCGTTGCTGGTTCCAAGGGACGAATGAGCAAGGAATGCCGAACGAAGTGACGGCGGAAAAGGAGGGGGCTCGTGGGGAAACCATCGGTTTCCCCACGTGAAGCAGAGGGCGCTGCTGGTTCCGCGCGACGACTAAACGCGCCGCAGCGGGCGCTTGTCGAGACGCATGTTGATGGAGCGCCGCGGAGCGTGAACCGGCAACAGGTCGCGCTCGTGCGGGAGGAGTGGCGTGTCGTCGATCGCTGGTGGACGGAGCAGCCGGTCGACCGGCGTTACTTCGATGTCGTCCTCGCGAGCGGCGAGAACGCGGTCGTGTTTCTGGACGGAGAGGCCCAGAGCTGGTTCAGTCAGCGAGCGTAACTCAGAAGCCAAGCGTGCTCCACCGCGAGAGCGAGCGCCAGGCCTGCGGCTGTGACGGCTGCGCTGAAGCTCTTCCCGTTCCGGTAGAGGACGAGCGCGGCGAGCGTCGCGGCGAGCGTCTCGACGGCGAAGAAGGTGCCGGCGAGGAAGGAGATGGTGTTGTTGAGGTCACACGCTCCCATGGGGCCCGACGCAGAGCAGGCGGCGCTGCGGTTGGAGGCCCAGCGGGTCACCATCATCCCTTCGATCTGGGCTGCGAACGCGGCGGCGAGCGCCACGCTGAGCGGAAACGTGAGCTTGGCGCGCATCGCGTCCGCTATCGGCGCAGACACGCTCGAGCTGGACCCTCGCTCGGTCTAGCCGCGGCGGACCGCGTCTGCGAAGCCGGCGTCGGGGGCGTGCAGGTTCAGCAGTCGCAGCGAATCGGCTCCGGTGTTGGCGCGAAAGCCGTGGCGCACGCCGAGCGGCTCGGCGACGAACGTTCTCGGGCCGGCGCGGAGGAGCTCGTCGCCGGCGATCAGCTCCGATTCGCCCTCGAGGACGAAAAACGCGTCGACATGGTCGTCGTGAGCGTGCGGCTCGACGCCTCTCCAGCCTGGCTGGAAGGTGAGATCCAAGAGCGAGAGCTGCGGCAGCTGGCCTTTGATTACGAGGACGCGATTTTCGCGCTCGAAGCGTTCGCCCTCGCCGGAAGCAGAGGCGACAGCGTCGGCGAGGGGGCGACCGCCGTCTGGGGGCGGATCCTCCTGGTCAAAGGCGTCGTGCCCGCGGCCGCGGATGTGGTCGCCGAAGCCCATGCTGGGCGCGTGCATGTTGAGGAAGATCGCGGTCGCATCGCTCGAGTTTTCGAAGGTGTGGACGACTCCGGGCGGAGCGGCGACGTAAGTGCCGGGGCCACCGCGAACCGAGGTGACGTCCGGCCCGAGTCCGAATTCGACCTCGCCCTCGAGCACGTAGAAAGCGTCCGTGTGGTGCCGGTGGATGTGCGGATCCGGGCCTTTCTCGCCTGGCTCATAGCGAAACCACGTCACGATCAGTTGCTCGAGCTCGGCGAAGATGCGCAGCGTCCGCTCCGGGCGGTCTGTGACCGTCTCGCCCTCGCCAGGGCGTAGAAGCAGGGCATGGGATACGTCGAGCTCCACGCCCACTCAGCCTATTCGTTCCTCGACGGCGCTTCACTGCCCGAGGAGCTCGCGATTCGGGCCGCCGAGCTTGGCTACGGCGCGCTCGCGCTGACCGACCACGACGGCGTCTATGGCTCGCTGGAGTTCGCCCAGGCTGCGAAGGCGTTCGGCGTCCGCCCGATCACCGGCGCGGAAGTGACGCTCGCCGACGGGTCGCACGTGACGCTGCTCGTCGAGTCGGCCACGGGCTACGCCAACCTTTGCCGGCTGTTGACCGACGCTCATTCCGGCACGCGTGTACCCGGAAAAGAGCGCGAGCTGCTAGAGCCAGCGCTCCGGCAGGAACTGTTGGAGGAGGGCAACGAAGGGCTCGTCTGCCTGTCGGGCTGCGCGCGTCATGGGCTCGCGGTGCGGAACCCAAACGCTGCGGCACGGCTGGCGCGGACCTTCGGCCGCGACCGCTTCTTCGTCGAGCTTCAACGTCCGTTCGAGCGAGGGGACGCTCGTCGCAACGCTGCGTTGCGCGAGCTGGCCGAGTCGCTGGGCGTCGAGACGGTTGCGACCGGCGACGTCCATTCTCATACGGGCCCGCGGACGGCGTTGCAGGACGTGCTCGTCGCCGTCAAGAACCGCACGTCGCTCGACGGCTGCGAGCCCGAGCGACGGGGCAACCGGGAGAGCTTCCTGCGGGCGCCGGCCGAGAGCGCGGAGCTGTTTCCGCACGACCGGGACGCGGTCGAACGGAGCGGAGAGCTGGCCGAACGGCTCCAGTTCGATCTGAACGAGGACCTCGGCTACCGCTATCCGGATTTCTCGGAGAAAGGCGAGCCGGCGATCGCGCAACTCGCCCAGGTCTGCGACCGTACCTTCGAGGAGCGGTACTCGGGTCGCAATGGACTCAAACAGAAGGCCCGCGCCCGCCTCGACGAGGAGCTGAAGCTGATCGACGAGCTCGGCCTGGCCGGCTTCTTTCTCCTGCACTGGGAGGTGCTCGAGCTGGCTCGGGAGCTGGCGGTCGAGGTGCGTGGCCGCGACTCGCCACGCTCGACGCTGCCGCCGGGACGCGGTCGCGGCAGCTCCGTCGGCTCGATCGTCTGCTACCTGACAGGGCTCTCACACGTCGATCCGGTCGCAGCGGGGCTCTCGCTCGGCCGCTTCCTCAATCGCGAGATGGCGGCCGTGCCGGACATCGATCTCGATTTCCCGCGCGACATCCGCGAGAAGCTGCTCCCCGCAGTCAGTGACAAGTACGGCCGCGAGCACGCCGCGCTCGTCGCCGCCTTCCCGACCTACAACGCGCGCGGCGCGATCCGAGACGTCGGCAAGGCGCTCGGTCTGCCGCACGCGGAGCTCGAGCGGCTGGCGCGGATCACCGAAGGAAATCCGCGGCGGGTCGCCGAGGAAGTGGCGTCTTTGCCGGACGCCGAGGCCAAGCTCAGCTCGCCGCGTTGGCGCGCGTTTGGCGAGCTCTGCCGCGAAATCGGCGGCCTGCCCCGCCACGCCTCCCAACATCCGGGCGGGATGGTCATCTCCAGCCGGCCGCTGATCGAGCTCGTGCCGGTGATGCCTGCGGCGATGGCTGGGCGTCAGCTCGTCCAGTGGGACAAGGACTCCTGCGCGGATGCCGGCTTTCTCAAGATCGACCTGCTCGGGCTCGGGATGCTCTCGGCGGTCGAGGAGTGCGTCGAGCTGATTGCCGAACGGCAGATCGAACCGCTGGACCTCTCACGCATCCCGCTAGAAGACCCGGACGTGTACGCCGACATCCAACGCGCCGACACCGTGGGCGTCTTCCAGATCGAGAGCCGCGCGCAAATGCAGTCGCTGCTGCGCACTCGGCCCGAGAACCTCGACGACCTGACCGTTCAGGTCGCCCTCGTTCGGCCGGGGCCGATCCAGGGCAAGGCCGTCCACCCGTACATCGAGCATCGCCAGCGGCTGCGTGAGGACCCGAACTTCGTGCCGCCGGTCGATCACCCGCTGCTGGCAGAGCCGCTCGAGGACACACTCGGCGTCGTCGTGTTCCAGGACCAGGTGCTGGAAGTCGCGATGGCGCTGGCTGGCTTCTCGGTCGGCGAGGCCGAAGGGTTGCGGCGCGCGATGAGCCGCAAGCGAAGCGAGGAGGCGATCGAGGCCTATCGCGGCCGCTTTGTCGACGGCGCGGCGCGAAACGGGGTGGACGCCGAGACTGCGAACCTCGTCTACGACAAGCTGGCCGGTTTCTCGGGCTTCGGCTTTCCGAAGTCGCATGCCGCCGCGTTCGGCCTGCTCGCCTACCAGTCGACCTGGCTGCGGCATCACCACCCTCGCGAGTTCCTCGCGGCCCTCTTGAACGCTCAGCCGATGGGCTTCTATCCGCCGGCCTCGCTGGTGCGGGACGCGCAGCGGCGTGGGGTGGAGGTCCGGCCGGTGGACGTCAATCGCAGCGCGGCGAAGTGCGCGCTCGAGGACGACGCGGTGCGGATCGGGCTCGAGTACGTACAGTCGCTCGGCGAGCCCGGGGCTGCTTCGGTGGTCGAGGAGCGGGAGCGACGCGGGCCGTTCGAGGGCGTCCGCGAGTTGGCGCAGCGGGTCGAGCTCGACCGAGACCGGCTCGAGGCGCTCGTCGCCTCAGGCGCCTGCGACGAGTTCGGAGAGCGGCGGCGGCTGCTCTGGGAGCTCGGCCTCGCCTTTCGCCCAGCGACCGTTCCCGGCTCGGGTGGGGAGGCGCGCCAGCTCACGTTGTCGCTCGATCCCACCGCCGCCACGCCGGAGCTGCCCGAGCAGACGCCTTGGGAGCGGATGCTCGCCGACTACCGGCTGACGAGTCTTTCGGTCGGCACGCATCCGCTGGCCCTTCTGCGCCCGCTGCTGGCGGAGGAAGTGGTCTCGAGCCGCGATCTCGAAGATCGGCCGCACGGTGGGCGAATCGCGGTGGCCGGCCTCGCGGTTGCCCGCCAGCGGCCTTCGACTGCCAACGGCGTCGTCTTCATGCTGCTCGAGGACGAGTTCGGGCAGGTGAACCTGATCGTGCCGCCGCCTGTCTACCAGCGCTTCCGCCCGCTCGTCCGTGCCGAGCCGCTCGTGCTCGCGCGTGGCAGGTTCGAGCGGGTCGGCCGAAACCAGAACGTGCTCGTGCACGAGTTCGAGTCGCTCGTCCCGCTCGCGAAAAGGGTCGCAGACGGCGCCGACGTGTTCGGCTCGCTACCGGCAGCCCATCACTTCGGCCACAGATAGTCAGTCTCTAGCGGTTCTCGATCTCGAGCGCGAAGCGGGGGAGGCGCTTGGCCACGGCGCGGTTGAACGCGTCCTCGTACTCCTCTGACGCGTCCTCGTCGAGCGTCCTCGCGAAGTGGTCGCGGAGGTCGGCCAGCAGCTCTGTGCCTGTCTCGACGGCGTCGACATAGTCGCCGTAGCGTTCCTCAGCCTCGTCGCGGGGTGCAGCGTTGTACGCGCGCTCGAGCTCCTCACACTCGCTGATCACATCTGCCTGGTCGCGCTCGAAGAGGTCGAGCTGCCGCGAGATCACATCTGCGAAGCGGCGGCGCCGAAACACCCGCCTACACTAGCCGCGCTCTGGCGCTGCTCATCCGCACCTGGAACGTCTTTCACGGCAACGCGAAGCCGCCGGAGCGCGAGGCGTATCTCGAGGAGATGGTGCGCCTCGCCAGCGCCGACGGGCCTGACGTCCTTTGCCTGCAAGAGCTGCCGGGCTGGGCAGATCGCGAGCTCGCCGAATGGAGCGGCATGCAAGCCTACGTCGACCTGGCCCAGACTCCGCGCGTAGGGCCCTTCCCGATCCCGGTCGAACTCGGGCGCAAGCTGACTTCGCTACACCATGGCTTGCTGCGCTCCGCGTTCGCGGGCCAGGCGAACGGAATTCTGCTCAGCCCCGAAGCGACGTTTCTCGGCCGGGACCGACTCGTCCTGAACAGCCGCGATTTCCGGGAAGCTCAGTCGCGGTGGCTCTCGCTTCCCCTCGTAACGCGGTTGGCCTGGGCCAAAGAGCGGCGGATCGTGCAGGTCGTCCGTGCCCGTTTTTCGAGCGGCCCGACCCTTGCCGTTGCCAATTTGCACGCGACGGGCTACGACCCGGACCAGCGACTGCCCGATGCGGAGTTGCTGCGCGCCGCGGTCTTCGTGGACGGCGTGGCTCAGCCCGGCGACGTCGTTGTGCTGGCGGGCGACTTCAACGTCACCGCCGCGCGCTCGGCCACCCAGGCCGAGCTGACTACCGGGGATTGGGGGTTCTCCGAGCCGGCTCCCGAAGGGATCGACCAGATCCTCGTTCGCGGCGCTTTGGTCGAAGATCTATCCCGCTGGCCGCTTGACCGACGTCGTGTCGACGGCCGTATCCTCTCCGACCACACACCGGTGGAGGCGAGAGTCGCATGACGTTCGAGGAGGCCCGAGCCCAGTTCCCGGTGCTCGAGCGCTACGCATACCTGAACGCCGGCACCAACGGCCCGCTCGCCCGGGCAACGGTCGAGGCGATCACGGAATGGAACCAACGCGACCTCGAGCAGGGCCGCTTCGGGAAGGCGTACTTCGACCAAATTCTTGCGCTGCGGGACCGCGCCCGCGAGGAGCTGGCCCGCGTTCTCGAGGTCGCCCCGGAGAACGTCGCTCTCGTCAGCTCGACCACGAATGCGTGCAACGTCGTTCTCGCCGGGCTCGGCCTGACCGCCGACGACGAGATCGTCACCACCGACGTCGAGCATTTCGGACTGCTCGGCCCGCTGCTCGCCTCGCCGGCGAAGGTTCGCGTTGCGCGCGTGCTCGACGCTCCGGCTGACCAGGCCCCGCGCCTCGTCACGGAGCAGATCACGAGCCGCACGAAGTTGATCGCTGTCTCGCATGTCTCATGGGTCACGGGCAACTCCCTGTCGCCCTCTGAGATATCGCGCCCGCCGGGTGTTTCGATCCTCGTCGACGGCGCGCAGACCGCTGGGGCCTGCCCGACTCAGGCCGTCGAGTTCGACTTCTACACCGTTTCGGGGCAGAAGTGGCTCTGCGGCCCGGATTCGACCGGAGCACTCTACGTTCGCGACCCCGAGCTCCTCCGGGTGGCGCTGCCCACCTACATGTCCCAGTCGGCCTACGACATCGAGGATTCGTTCACGCCGAAGCCTGGGGCGCTGCGCTTCGACTCCGTGTGGTACGCGCCCGGGACGCTGGCGGGGTTGCTCGCGGCGCTCGAGGCGGCACCGGAGTGGCGATACGAGCGGATCCGAGAGCTCGCGGCGTACTGCCGCAGACGCCTGGTCGAGGCCGGCTACGAGACCGTCACCGCCCCCGACCAAGCGGGCCTGATCTCGTTCGTCGCAAGAGGCGACGCGCCGGAGGCGGCTGCGCGGCTCTACGAAGCAGGAGTCGTCGTGCGCGATGTTCCAGGCACGGGTTGGCTTCGTGTCTCCTGTGGCTGGTGGACCAGCGAGGAGGACGTCGAGCGGCTCCTCGGCGCTCTTTAACCGCGGGACCTGGTCCCGGGCCATGTCCAGGGACCCGGTCGACGGACCTGGCCTCAGGCGACGGCTTCGCCGGTCCGAAGACCCAGGTCGCGCGCAATCGGGCGCATGGCTTCGATGACGAATGCGATGTGGTCGTCGAGTTCGACTCCGAGCAGCTCGGCGCCCTTGTAGACGTCGTCGCGGTTGACGCCCGAGGCGAACGACGGCTGTTTCAGCTTCTTCCGTACCGACTTCGGCTCGAGCGTGTCGATCCCGTCCGGGCGTACGAGCCCGCAGGCGTGGATGAAGCCGGAGAGCTCGTCGCAGCCGAACAGCGTCTTCTTGAGGGGCGTATCCCGCGGCAAGCCCAGATGCTCGGCATGGGAGAGGACGCCCTCGACGACCTCCTCGGGGTAGCCCTCCTCGCGCAGGATCGGCGCGCCGTCCTGAGGATGCTTGTCGAGAGTCGGATGCATCTCATAGTCGAAGTCATGCAGGAGCGCCGTGACGCGCCAGAGCTCTTCGTCTTCTCCGAACTTGCGCGCATAGGCCCCGACGGCGGCCTCGACGGCGAGCGCGTGTCGCCGCAGGGCCTCGCTCTGCGTGTACTTCGTCAGTGTTTCCCAGGCCTGCTCGCGTGTCGTCGCCATGGGTCAGTACGCTACCGGGCACATGCCGTCGACCGCTGTCGCCGACGCGCTCATGGAGACGTTCTTCATCGAGGGCGCACAGCCCTTGAACGGCCGCATCACGGCGTCCGGGAACAAGAACGGAGCGCTACCGATCCTCGCCGCGTGCCTGCTCACCGACGATCCGGTGACGCTCACGAACGTGCCGCGGATCCGCGACGTCGAGACGATGGTCGAGCTGCTCGCGCGGCTCGGCGCGGATGCCGACTGGACGGGCCCGAACGAGGTTCGCGTCCAGGCGGCCGATATCGCCACCACCGAGGTGGACGACGAGCTCGCAAGCCGGATTCGCGCTTCCTTCCTGCTCGCCGGGCCGCTGCTCGCGCGCGTTGGGCGGGCGTCGGTGCCGCCTCCCGGCGGCGATGTGATCGGCCGGCGCCGGCTCGATCCGCACATTCACGCGCTCGCGGAGCTCGGCGCCCAGATCGAGCTCAACGGCCGCTACGAGATGCAAACGGCTGGTCTCCGCGGCCGGCGGATCTTCCTCGACGAGGCGAGCGTGATGGCCACGGAGAACGCCGTCATGGCAGCCTCGCTCGCGCAGGGAGAGACCGTGATCGGCAACGCCGCTTGTGAGCCGCACGTTCAGGATCTCTGCCGCTTTCTCCGTTCGCTCGGCGCCGAGATCGACGGAATCGGCTCGAATGTGCTCACTGTCCGTGGCGTCCAGCGGCTGCGAGGCGGCGAGTGGCGCATCGCCTGCGAGCATGTCGAAGTCGCGAGCTTCATCGGCCTCGCGGCGGTGACCGCAGGCGACGTGACGATCGACGACGTCGTCCCGGAAGACCTCGCGCCGATCCTGCCGTCGTTCGAGCGTCTCGGCGTGCGGGTCGAGCTCGACGGAACGAGCTTGCGCGTGCCTCCGGGCCAGGAACTGGTCATCCAGGACGATCTCGGCGGTCAGATCCCGAAGATCGAGGACGGCCCCTGGCCGGCGTTTCCTGCCGATCTGACTTCGATCGCACTTGCCGTCGCGACGCA
>JALYLK010000360.1 GCA_030774275.1 Actinomycetota bacterium | reverse complement strand
CCTTTCGTGCGTTCGACGACCTGCGCGAAGCGGTCGAGCCGCTGCAGCCACGTGCTGATGCCCTCGAAGGCGTAGGGCGCAAGCATGCACCTGCGGACACGGCCGACCTTCTCCGTCGTCACGAGCTGCGCCTCCTCGAGCAACCGGATGTGCTTCTTCATCCCGGTCAGCGACATCCCGAAGGGCTCGGCGAGCTCGCTGATCGTCGCCCTGCCGGAACCGAGCCGTTCGAGAACTGCGCGGCGGGTCGGGTCGGCCAGGGCTGCGAACGCGCGGTCGACGGTTGGTGGATACTGAACCATTAGGTTCACCATAGTCGGTTCGCCGGTGCAACGCAATATCGCTGGGAAAGTCGACCGCGGTTAGGCGCTTCTTGCGAGGGCGGGCTCGTGGTCCTCAATTGGGGTCGACGACTTTTCCTCGATCTCGAGGTGCGGTAGCCGCCGGTCGAGCCAGGATGGCAGGTACCAGTTGCGGCGGCCGAGTGTGTGCATGATCGCGGGGACGAGCACCGTGCGGACGATCAGCGCGTCGACCAGGATCGCCGCCGCCATCCCGAGCCCGATCAGCTTGATGGTGCGATCGGTGCTGAGCGTGAAGGACGCGAACACGACCACCATGATCGTCGCGAGCGCGGTGATCGTCCGCCCCGTAATGGCCTGTCCGAGGTCGATGGCACGTGCGTTGTCGCGCGTCTTCAGCCATTCCTCCTGGATGCGGCTGACGAGGAATACCTCGTAGTCCATCGAGAGTCCGAACAGCACGGCGAACATCAGGATCGGCACCAATGGTGAGATCGGCCCGGTCCGCGAGACGCCGACGAAAGAGTCGAGCCAGCCTTTCTGGAAGACCGCGGTGATGACGCCGAAGGCGGCGCCGGCCGACAACAGGTTCATGACGGCCGCGGTGGCGGGGATGAGCAGGCTGCGGAAGACGAGCATCAGCAGTACGAAGGACAGCGCGACGACAATGCCGACGAAGACAGGCAGCTTCGAAGAAATCACCGCTGCCTCGTCGTCGGCGAGCGCCGTCTGGCCGCCGACGTAGACCGTGGCCGACCGCCCGTGCAGGGCGTTGGGGATGACCTGGTGGCGCACGGCGGTGATGAGGTCGGAGGTGGATGCGTCTTGAGGGCTGCCTGTTGGGTAAACCTGGGCGACAGCTACTCCGGGGTGTCCGAGTCGGGACGGCAGGAATCGAGGCGCCGTCGTGGCAGCGACGCCGCTGGTGTGACCGGCGGCCCTGACCACATCCGCGAACGCGGCTCGCTGACCGGCCGACCGGATGGGTGCGACAAGCTCGAGCGGGCCGCTGAAGCCGGGTCCGAACCCCGAGGCCAGCAGCTCGTACGCGCGGTGGGTGGTCGTGGTTGTCGTGGTCGGATCGGTGCCGTAGTCGGCTATTCCGAGGCGGAGTGAGGACGCGGGAACAGCCAGGGCGAGCATGACGGCGAGTGCAGCGACGCCGAGGCCGAGGCGGTGCACCTGAACCAGTTCGGCCCAGCGCGCCCAGCGTGCCGAGGCTTCCGGCGGATTGAAATCCCCCGCGGCGAGCACCCGGCGCTGCTTGCGGGTGAGCGTCCGATGTCCGAGGAATCCGATCAGCGCGGGCAGCAGCGTCAGCGCGGCGGTCATCGGAAACAAGACCGCGATTGACGCGGCCACCGCGGCGCCCGACAGGACGCTGACGCCGACGACAAACATGCCGCAGAGAGCGATGCACACGGTCAGCCCGGCGAACAGCACGGCGCGGCCCGCGGTCGCGCCGGCCGTGGTCACCGCCTCTTCGACCGAAAGGCCGCGGCGAAGACCGGCGCGGGCGCGGGTGAGGATGAACAGCGAGTAGTCGATTCCGACACCGAGGCCGATGAGGAGGCACAGCTGGGACGTGAAGCTCGCCATCGTGAACGTGTTCGACAACGCGCCGACGACGGAGAGAGCGGCGAACAACGAGAGCCCGGTCGACGCAAGCGGTAGCAACGCCGAGAGCAGCGAGCCGAAGACGAAGAGCAGCACGATGAACGCCGCGGCGATTCCGAACATGGTGCCGCTCGCGGACGACGGGTTGGTCGAGGCTGCGATCTCGCCGAGGACTTCGACCTGGAGACCGCGGCCGTTCGCAGCGCGAGCCGTCTTGACGAAGTTCTTGGCGGCCGCCGCGCTGACGTTGTTCGCGTCCTTGCGGAAGTTCACCGTTGCGAACGCGACATGACCGTCTCGGCTGAGCTGCTTCGCGCCGGCGGCGGTGTAGGGAGAGGTGACGCCCGTTACGTCGGGCAGACGTCCGACCTTGGCAAGCGTCGCGGCGGCGGCGCTTCGAATCGCGGGCTGGGTGACCTGCCCGTGTTTTGTCGCGAAGACGATCCGCTCGGTGTCGCCGGAGACGCTGGGCGCAGCCTGCTGCAGAAGGGTCTGCGCGGTAGCACTCTCGGTGCCTGAAAGCTTGGTGCTGGTGGCGTAGTTGCTGCCAATGGTGGATCCGACGAAGAAGGCAAGGACGAAAACGCCGACCCATCCGGCCAGGACGACGCGGCGATGGAGGAATGACCAGTGGACGAGGCGGCGCATGTAAACGTCTCCTTAACTGGCCCGCGGGGATCGCAGACCTCGCCATCGACGCTAGAGACGCGCACGCACCCTGTCTTCGGCCGCAGGAATGCACTTTGGACGGATTCCGTCGCCCGTTCGGCGTAGAGCAGGGGCGCGCCGAAGGGACGCTCGTTACTCCCGGAGGACTACTGCCGAACCTCCTCGCGGCGGATGTGAAGCGGCAACTGCTTCTGTACCGTCAAGCACATGCACGTACGGCGCCCGCGGCCGTGGGATGCCCTGGTAGCGCTGGCCGGGGCGGCTGCCCTGGTCGGCGAAGGGATCCATCGCGGGACGGGATCCGCCGCCATTGCGATCCCGTTGGCGCTCCTCGCATGCTTGCCGCTTGCCTGGAGCAGCCAGGCGCCGCTCACGGCGCTGCTCGGCGTCGCCGCCGGTCTCTTGATCTGCGTGCCGGTCTTCCAGCCCTACGACACAGCCGTCTTCGTGCTCGCGGTCGCGCTCTTCAACGTAGCGAGGCTCGGCGATCGCCGCCGCTCACTGATCGTCGGCGCCGGCACCGCCGTGTTTCTCGCGGCGGTGATCATGATCGTCGCCTCCGACCACATTGCGAGAAACACGGGGCTTCGCCTCGGCGTCGCGCTCGGGGCGCTCGTACTCGGCGACGCAGTGCGCTCACGGCGCGAGCTTCGCGAGGCCAACCGCGAACGGGATTTGCGGATCTCCCACGAGCGCGAGCAGGAGAATCGGCGCCGCATCGCCGACGAGCGGCTACGAATCGCGCGCGACCTCCACGACACAGTCGCGCACGCCCTCGTTGCGATTAACGTCCGTGCCGGCGTCGCCGCCCATCTACACGCGAGCGACGACTCGGGCGGAGCGTTGAAGGACATCATGGCCGTGTCTGCCGAAGCGCTGAACGATCTGCGCACGACACTCAGCCTCCTCCGCGACGCCGACGACCCGGCGCCGACTGCGCCGACGCTCGACCTCGCTTCGCTGACGCAACTCCTCGACCGGGCCAGGGCCGCCGGCCTCGATGCGGACGCGGACGTCGAGCTCGACGGGCACGTCCTTCCGATTGCGGTCGAGCAGGCGGGCTTCCGCATCGTTCAGGAGGCGCTCACAAACGTCATGCGCCACTCAGGTGCCTCCCGTGCGCTCGTATCCCTTCGCATCGAGGGGAACACACTCAACATCGACGTGACTGACGACGGGACGGGCACCGCCTCGGGGACGCCGGCCGGTCACGGCCTGCGAGGCATGAGCGAACGCGCCGCTGCGCTCGGAGGAGACGTCACGGCCGGTCCCGCCGAGCGCGGTGGCTGGCAGGTACACGCCGGTCTTCCCCTGACGTCGGCCAGGCG
>JALYLK010000359.1 GCA_030774275.1 Actinomycetota bacterium | reverse complement strand
GGCGACGCCGGTCAGATCGTCCGCGCGAGCGCGCAAGTACTCATCCTCGAGACCGCGGTAGTCGGCGGCCACCGCCTCGGCGGCCGTGTTCCATGCCTCGGCGGCGTTCTTGCCCTGGTCGAAGATCGCGCGCCGGGCCGGTTCGAGCAACGCCTCGTCGTCGAGGAAGAGGAGATGCGCGTCGAAGATGGCCGCGCTGTACTCGCCGGCGCGGGCCGCGACCGACTCCCGAGCGGCGCCGATCTCGGCGCGTACCTCGTCGAGCGCTCGCGTCAGCTCCTGCCACTCGGCCTCCGGGTTGCCCGACGAGCCGGTCGGAATCTCGGGATCCAGGAGGCGGAAGTGGCGGGCCGGCCCGGTCACGATCCCAGGGGCGCCGGGAAGGCCGCTGAGCGTGTGCCCGTCGCCCTGTGGAGGAGCGGGAGCCCGCGGCGCGGGCGGGATGGGCGAGGCGGCCTCTTCGTCGAAGTCGCGCTCCGCGAGATCCGCGAGCGCGGCGAGCGCGGCTGCCGCCTGGGCGCCGTGGGCGGAGACGAGGATCTCGTGCCCCTGACGGATGCCGAGTGTCGCCAGCCCGTTCAGGCTGCGCCCGCTTGCAGGACCGCGCCCGCTCGTCAGGTTCATCACCTGAACGTCCGCGTCGAAGCTGGCCGCGGTCTGGACGAAGCGGGCGGCCGGACGCGCGTGCAGGCCAAGCGGGTTGCGGATGTCCAGGCGGAGTGTCAAGCCCTCCTCGAGGGGAGCCGGGGCCCCGGCCGGACCGATAGCTGCGGGCTCGCCGGCGCCGAGCTGTGCGGACTTCCCCTGCAGCCCGCCGCGCGCTTCCGCGGCCACTTTCGCGAGCGGCTCGCCGAGCCGAGCCGCAACGGCCGCCGCCACCGCTCCTTCCACGAGCGGGGCCTCGCACAACAGCACGTGCTCGCGCGCCTCCGGCGTCAGGAAGTCGAGCGCGGTCTCGGCGCTCAGGACGGCGCTTCCGAGATCCATGAGCACCAACACGCCGTCGCCGGAGTCGGCGCGGCCGATCGCTTCGGCGACGCGAACCGCGTCGGTGCCGAGCGCCCCTGCTTCCGCCAGCCCTCCGGCAAGCTCGAGCTTCACGTCGGGTCCCGCCATTTCGGCCGCCAGCTCGCGCACGCCCGCCGCGAGTGTTTCGCTGTGAGAGACGATCACGATCCCGACCATCGCACTACCCAGAGCCGAGCCCGTAAGCGCGATGGAGGACCTCGACCGGATGAACCGCGTGGATGCCCGCGCCGTGCTCGATTTGCCAACGGCAGGTCTCGCTGTCGCAGGCGGCCAGGTCGCCGTTCGACTCCCGGAGCTCGCGGAACAGCCTTTCGCCAACAGTCATCGAGATCTCATATTTCTCTTTTTTCAGCCCGTACGTGCCCGCGATCCCGCAGCACTCTGCATCGAGCTCGATCGCCCGCACCCCGGGAATGAGCGCAAAGAGGTCGAGCGCGGGCTTGCCGATCCCGTGGCCTTGCTGCTGGCACGGGGCGTGGTAGGGAATCGTCAGGTCCAGTTGCTGGAAGTCCGTCCGAAGCTCTCCCTGCTCGTGCAGCAGGAGCAGAAACTCGCAGAGGTCGTACATCGCCTCGCTGACCACCGTCAGGTCGTCGTCCTCGACCTCGAGGATCTCACGGGCCTCATGTTTCAGCATCAAACCGCAGCTGGTCGAGTTGGAGACGATTGCATTGCCTTCGCGCGCGTGCGGCGCCAGGCTTGCGGCCAGCCGCTGCACGTAGGCGCGGGCGGCGGGGAAGTTGCCGTTCGACTGAAGCGGCAGGCCGCAGCAGTCCTGCGGCGGAACGACTACGTGAAAGCCGTTGTGCTCGAGCACCTCGACCGTCATCTTCCCGACCGTAGGCTCGTAGTAGTTCGTGCCGCAGGCGTGGAAGTAGACGACGGTCCGCTCGGCGGCCGGGCTGACGTGCTTGCGGGCCCAGCGCTGGAAGGTCCGGCCGGCGAAGCGCGGCAGCGCGGCGTCTCGGTGAATCCCGAGCAGCCGCTCGCCGAGCCGTCTCAAAACCCTGTTTTGCAGTGTCCAGTTGGCCAAGGGCGCGACCGGCGTCCCGAGCCGCCCGAGCACGCTCGGCCGGGCAATCAGCTGGTTGCGCAGCGGGATGCCTCGCTCCTCCCATAGCTGTGCCCGCGCCTGCGAGTTGATCTCCGCAATCTTCACTCCTTGCGGGCAGACCTGCGTGCAGATTCCGCAGCCGGAGCAGTAGTCGACGGAGAAGTCCGGGGAGACGCCGGTGCGGCGAAACCGCTCAGCCTGGGGGCCGGCGTATTTCGGGCCGGGGAAGAGCGGGGTCGCCGCCGAGTACGGGCAGAAGCTCTCGCAGATCGTGCACTTCACGCAGTGGTCGAGGGAGTCGCGCGCGAGCTCGGTCACGACGTGTCCTCGAGAATTGCGGAGGCTGCCGCGTAGCCCGACGCCAGGCTGAGGCCGTTGCCCGAGGCCTCCCGCCACGGGACGGCGCCCCCGAGGGTGGCCCCCACGGCATGGACGTTCTCGTACGGCGCCATGCCTTTGCCGTCCACCGGGCGCATGCTCTCGTCGACCGCGATACCCGCCCGGGAAATTGCGTGGTCGGCGAGGTAGCCCTGCTCAAAGGGCGGCTGGTTCGGCCCGGGGACGCCCGCCACGGGCAGGTCGAAGACGGTTTCCCGGATCTGGCCGGACGAGTCGAGCTGCAGGCCGCCCGAGGCGAAGCCCCCGGTGGCGAGCACGAACGAGCGAGCCCGGTAGGTGAGTGGCCGGCCTGCGGTCTTCGCCACCACGCCATCGAGTGTGCTGCCGTTCGTCGCGGCTCCCGCGACCGTGCTCCCAACGACGAGCCGGCCGCCCTGGCGCCGCAGTGCCGTGGTCATCGTCTCGTAGAGGCGTAGGCCTTGAACCGAGGGCGGGAGCGTTGGCACCTCGAACACCTGGTGCCCGAGTCTCGTTTCGAGCTCGTGCCAGACCTCGCGCGCTCGTCCGACGCCGAGCACAGCCGGGAAGCCGACGATCTCGCCCGGCACGAGGAAGCGATCGAGCTCGACGACAACCGCCTCGCGGAAGTCGGCCTGCTCGAAGCGCCGGGCGAAGCCCAGGCCGCTGACGTCGCCTGCGCTGCCGAGCGGCGGCTCGAGCTCCACCACGCGGGTGAAGACCTCCGCCTGGAGCGAGGCGCGAGCGAGGTTGTCGGCCAGGTAGGCGGGGTAGAAGTCCTTCAGCCCGCGCAGCCCGACGAAGACGAAGCGGCCGCCCCGGCGCAAATCGCCGGCGGCCATCGTCTCCGGCACGAGCGCTGTCGGCTTCGCGAC
>JALYLK010000358.1 GCA_030774275.1 Actinomycetota bacterium | reverse complement strand
TGGTTGCTTATGGACACGCGACAACTTGCCGCCTTCTGTGAGGTCGTCGACCGCAAGAGCTTCTCGCAGGCGGCCGAGCGGCTCGGGGTCACCCAGCCGGCGGTCAGCTTGCAGGTTCGGTCGCTCGAGAAGCGGCTCGGGACGCGGCTGCTCGACCGTTCCGGGCGGCGGGTCGAGCCGACGGAGGCGGGGCACCGCCTATACCGGGCCGCGCAGCGGATGCTTGCTCTCGAGGGGCAGCTGTTCGAAGAGCTCGCGGGCGACGACGGCGTGCTGCGCGGTGAGCTGGTGCTCGGGGCCTCGACCGGGCCTGGAGGCACCGTTGTGCCGGTTCTGCTCGGCGAGTTCCAGCGCGAGCACCCAGAGGTGAGCGTCGCGCTCTCGATCTCGGATACGAACCGCGTGATCGAGCAGGTCGCCGACCGCGAGCTCGAGCTCGGGATCGTCGGTGCCGCGCCGAAGCATCGCGGCGTCGTGTTCGAGGCCTTCTTCCGCGACGAGGTGATCCTCGTCGTCCCGCCGGGCCACCGGTTCGCGGGCGAGCAGATATCGCTCGAAACGCTCCGCGGCGAGCCCCTGATCCTGATGCAGGAAGGCGCGGGGGTTCGCCAGGTGATCGAGGACGAACTGCGTCGCGGCCCGATTCGTCTAAGAGATCTCGACGTCAGGCTCGAGCTGGGACTCCAGGAGTCGGTCAAAAGCGCCGTCGTTGCGGGATACGGCGTCACGTTCATCTCCCGCTCGGGCGTCGAGGCCGAGCTCGCGGCCGGCACGCTGGCGGCAGCGCGCGTCAAGGGCCTCGAGCCTGCGCGCGAGATCTCGCTCGTCCGTCCGTCGGGACGCTCGCCGACCCGCGCCGCCGAGGCGTTCGTTGCCTTTGCACGCGCCAAGCTCGCCGCGTGATCGTCCGCTGGGGTCTGGGCGAGCTCCCCGATGTGTTGCGAGAGCTCGGGATCGAGGGGCCGTTTCTGATTGCGAGTGAGCGCTGGTCGAAGCTCGACTTGCCTGCGGGCGGCCGCTGGAGCGACGTCCCCAGCGACCGGGTCGAGGAGATCGCCTTGGCGGCCCGCGATACTGACGGGTTGCTGGTCGTCGGCGGGGGAAGCGCGATCGATCTTGCGAAAGCCGTCTCCGTCGAGACAGGCCTCCCGGTCGTCTCGGTGCCGACCACGTACTCGGGCTCGGAATGGGCGGACAACTTCGGGATCCGCGACGGCGCGCGCCGGATGCAGGGCGGTGGCTCGGGCGCGAACCTCGCCGGCATCGTCTACGAGCCGGAGCTGACTCTCGAGCTGCCGCTCGAGGAGTCGGTCGGCACAGCGCTGAATGCGCTCGCCCATTGCGCCGAGGCCCTCTACGTGAAGGGACGGAACCACAAGGCGGACGTGCTTGCCCTGGAAGGCGCGCGGACGATCAACGAGACGCTGCCGCGCGTTGCCGCGGACGGACATGACCGGCAGGCGCGGACGAAGCTGCTCGCCGGCGCCGATGTGGCCGGTCACGCGCTAGGGTTGGCCGGCCTCGGCCTCGGCCACGCGATGGCGCAGGCGATCGGCGGCCGTTACGGGCTCCCGCACGGCGCGCTGAATGCGATCTGTCTTCCCGCGGCGCTGCGCTTCAACGAGCCGGTTGCTCACGAGGAGATCGCGCGATTCGGCGAAGCGCTCCAAACGGACGACCCGGCTGAGCGAGTTCAGGAGCTTGCGCAGCTCGGAGGCTTCGAGCGGCTCCGCGATCTCGGCGTGCCCAACGAGGACCTCGACGCCCTGGGCCAAGCCGCATCGCAGAGAGGAGGAGCGAAGGCAAACCCCCGCACCGCGTCGCCCGAGGAGGTTGCCGAGCTCATGCGTTCAGTCTGGTGAGGCCTGGGCTAGAAGGGCTAGTGACCGTCGAAGGCGCTTCCAGTGATCGTGGCGATCATTCCGAGCCTCCTTTCCTCGATCGCAAGGAGCGGGGCCGCCATTTTCAGCCTAGAGCGGCCGGGTGACGGCTCCCGGCCGCTCCTGCGCGCCGTATTCGATCTGGCTTGCGGCTCTTCCTTGAGTGACGGCGCAGCGAGGTTCCCATCACCCGCTTAAGCTCCGCTTAAGGCGGGCTGAAGGAGGCGGAAAATCGACACGCGGCTCGAGTTCCTGATTCTCGGTCCGCTCGAAGTGCGGCGGGGAACGGTCGACGTTCCGGTCGCAGCGGGCAACCAGCGGAAGGTCCTACTGGCCCTCGTTCTCGAGCCGAACCGGCCGGCCTCCCGTGACCGGCTGATCGATGCGCTCTGGGGCGAGCGCCCTCCCGCGCACGCGAAGAACGCCCTGCAGGTGCACGTCTCGGCGCTCCGGGATCTGCTGGAAGCCGGCGCGGAGCGCGGTGGCGTGATCGCGACCACCTCGACCGGCTACCAGCTGAACGCGCCGGAAGAGACGATCGACAGCAGGCGCTTCGAACGGCTCGCCGCGGAAGGCCGCGCCGCCCTTTTCGCCGGCGACGCCGAGGAGGCCGCGCGGCTCCTCGCCGAGGCCGGAGATCTCTGGCGGGGGCCGGCGCTTGCAGACGTCGCCTACGCGGAGTTCGCGGCGCACGAGGCCGCGCGGCTGGAGGAGCTTCGCCTGAGCACATTCGAGGATCTCGCGGACGCCGAGCTCGCGCTCGGATCCCATGAGCAGCTGATCCCGCGCCTCAAGTCGTTCATCGGCTCGGAGCCGCTCCGGGAACGGGCTCGCGGCCAGCTGATGCTCGCTCTCTACCGGGCCGGCCGTCAGGCTGACGCGCTTGCCGAGTATCGCGCTGCGCGCGAGACACTCGTCGAGGAGGTCGGCATCGAGCCTGGGCCCGCGCTGCAGGCGCTCGAGCGGGCGATTCTGGTCCAGGATCCGAGCCTCGCGGCGCCGTTGGACGGGGGTGCTGCGCGCCGCGTCGACCTGCCGGCCGGTCCGACCGCGTTCGTCGGGCGTGAGGACGAGCTCGCAGAGGCGGTGCGCCTACTCGGGTCCGGACGAGTTCGCCTGCTGACGCTGACCGGCTCCGGCGGAATCGGCAAGACGAGGCTTGGCATCGAGGTCGCCCGCGCGGTTGCCTCCGAGGACCGCGGCGCGGTGTTCGTCGACCTCTCGAACATCTCTGAACCGGCGTTGGTGGCCTCGACGATCTCGAGCGCACTCCGTCTGAGCGGAGGCGGTCAGCCTGTCGAGGACGCGCTCGTCGGCGCCTTGCAGAACGCGCCGCCGCTGCTCCTGCTCGACAACTTCGAGCAGCTGACCGAGGCGGCGCCTCTCCTCGGGCGCCTGCTTGCTTCGTCTGAGCAGCTGCAGCTGCTCGTCACGAGCCGGGCCGTCCTGCACCTTCGGGGCGAGCACGAATTCCCGGTCGGGCCGCTTGCCTTGCCGGGGCTTGCGGATGACGAGGAGGCGGCGCGCAAGTCGCCTGCCGTCGCGCTCTTCGTCGAGCGCGCGCAGGCCGCGAAGCCTGACTTCGAGCTTTCGAAGGAGAACGTCGCGGATGTCGTCGCGGTCTGCTCGGCGCTCGATGCGATGCCGCTCGCAATCGAGCTCGCCGCGGCGCACGTGAAGATTCTCAGTCCGGCGGAGCTGCTGGCTCGCTTTGGCGAGCCGCTCGAGCTGTCATCCGCGGCGCAAGATCTACCGGAGAGGCATCGCACGCTCCGCGGCACGATCGATTCCAGCTACGAGCTCCTTGATGCGACCGAGCAGCGGTTGTTCGCCCGGCTCGCCGTCTTCGCCGGCGGGTGGACGCTGGAAGCCGTTGAGGCGGTGTGCGGCGGAGATGGGGCCGGCGACGTCGTGCCTGTGCTCGGCTCCCTCGCCGACAAGAGCCTGGTCGTCGGCACGGGCACGCGGGAGCGGCGGTTCACGATGCTCCAAATCGTCGCCGAGTACGCCCTTGAGCTCCTCGCGTCGAACGGGGAGGAAGAAAACCTTCGCGCGCGACACGCCGCCTATTACGTCTCGCTGGCGGAAGCCGGCGAGTCGGAGCTGACGGGACCAGGCCAAGACGTCTGGACGACGCGACTCGACGCCGAGCGAGACAACTTCCGCGCCGCGCTCGCCTACACACTCGACACCGGCGACGGGGTGACGGCGCTGCGGCTCGCCGCCGCTCTGCGGCGGCTCTGGCAACTGCACGCCGAGCTGAGCGAGGGCCGCGCGGCGCTCGAGATGGCGCTCGCGGCGGCGCCTGATGCCCCGCTCGTCTCGCGGGCCAAGGCGCTGAACGGCCTCGGCGTGCTCGCCGGCGAGCAGGGCGACTTCGATGCGGCGGAGCGAGCCTTCGAGGAGAGCCTCGAGGCGGCCCGGCTGCTCGACGACGACGCGCGGCGCATGGGGGTGCTGACGAATCTCGGCAACATCGCGCTCTTCCGTCAGGATTTCGACCGTGCGCGCGAGCTCTACGACGAGGGCGCGCGGCTCGCGAAAGAGCTCGGCTCGACGTTCAACGCAGCGACCACGGCCCACGACCTCGGGCTGATCGAGCTCGCGCTCGGGGATGTCGGCGCGGCGATCGAGCGATGCGAGGAGGCGCTCGCGCTGGCACGTCTCGGAGGGACCCCTCAGCTCGTCGCTGCGTGTCTACGCTCGCTCGCCTCGGCGATCGTCATCCGCGGCGAGCTCGAGCGAGCCCAAAAGCTCGTCGAAGAGAGCCTTTCGATCGTTCGCCGGCTGAACGAGCCACGCGCCGTCGCCGAGTGCCTCGAGACCGCGGCGGGGATTGCCGCGGCGGCCGGTGAAGGGGCCAGGGCGGCAGCGTTGTTCGGGGCCGCCGACGCGGTCCTGGAGTCGGTCGCAACGACCCGCCTCCCCGAGCGGCAACCCTGGGTCGACGTCTATCAGGAGGCGGCCCGTTTGAAGCTCGGGCCGGGAACGTTCGAGGAGGAGTACACGCGGGGCCGCAGCCTGGCGCTCGACGAAGCGATCGAGCTGGTCACGTCCCGGCGAGTCGCCGGTCAGCAGCGCGTTCTGCTTGGCGTGCCGCCCGGACCGGCGTCATAGAGCAAGCCGCCGTTCGAGGAGATCTGCAGGCAGAACGTGGTCGGGTCAGCGTGCAGGACTGTGACGCCCGAGATATCCGTGACGGCCGCGCCGACGAACGTGCCGTGCTCGGCCTGGTAGGCAGCGAGCTCGCGCTCGGCCTGCATCGCTGTCATGCCTGCTGCGGCGGAATTCGCCTCCTGCACTACTCGGTTTTGCTGCGGGCTCGAAGGCTTCGAGCTGGAGCCGTTGAGCTGCGTGGAGTACAGCATTCCGCAGATCGCGAGGCTGACGAGGAGCGAGATGAGTCCGAGGCCGCGGGTCATCCTCAGGTGATCGGCTCGGAGGCGGGAAGGCTTGATCTTTGATAAGGCGAACTAATGTGTGCGATTAGAAGTTCAGTGCTAGACTCCCGGCCACCATGGCCTCGCCCGTGTCTGTTGACGTGCTCGTGGTCGGCAGCGGCGCCTCCGGGCTCGCGGCGGCCGTCTCAGCGCACCGCGCCGGCTCCCGCGTGGCGATTGCCGCCAAAGGATCGCTCCAGTCTTGCAACTCGGCAAAAGCACAGGGCGGGATTCAGGCGGCCTTCGGCGCCGACGATTCGCCGGAGCAGCACGCTGAGGACGTCTGGACGAGCTCGCACGAGACGGCCGACCGGCGACTTGTAGACGTGCTGACAGCCGAGGCGCCGGGCGCCATCCACTGGCTCGAGGAGCTGGGTGTTCAGTTCACACGCGAGAACGGCGGCTATCGGCTGGCGAAGTGCGGCGGCGCCTCTCGCAAGCGGCTGCTCCAGGTCGGCGACCGGACCGGGCAGGCGATCACGGCCGCGCTCAGGGACGCCGTCGAGGCCTCCTCCGTGCAGGTCTTCGCCAGATCCCCGCTCAGCTTGCTCGAGCCTGCGGGGAACGGCTGGCGCGCAGTCTGCGGCGAGCACGCGATCGAGGCCGGCGCGGTTGTCCTGGCGGCAGGCGGCCGCTGCTACCGCGAGGCCGAGGAGCGCGGCGAGCTTTCGACCAATCATCCTGGCGCGACGGGTGAGGTGACGCAGATTGCCGTCGATCTCGGTGCGGAGGCGCGCGACCTCGACGCGCTCCAGTACCACCCCAACGGCGGCGCGTGGCCCGCGAACATGCAGGGCTACTCCATCCCGGAGACGACGCGCGCCTACGGCGCGACCCTTCTGAACGCCGGGCGCGAGGAGTTCACGGATCCACTCGGCCCGCGCGACGAGGTCTCCCAGGCGATCTTCGACGAGGTCGCGGCAGGCCGGGGCGTCGAGACTCCCGACGGGCGGCCGGCGGTGTACCTGGACACGACCCGAGTTCCAGAGGCCGACGCGGACGTCTCCCTGCCGTACATGCTTCGCCGCTACCGTGCGGCCGGAGTCGACCCCCTGAAGGAGCCGATCCTGACCTATCCGGTCCTGCATTACCAGAACGGCGGGCTCGTGATCGACGAGCACGCGGAGACGACGCTCGAGGGTCTCTACGCCTGCGGCGAGATCGCCGGCGGGACGCACGGGCGCAATCGGATGATGGGTAACTCGCTGCTCGAGTGCACGGTCTTCGGCCGGCGCGCGGGCCGCGCCGCTGCAGAGAAGGCGGCAGCGTGAGTGTCGTCGCGACCGATCTGCAGCATGCGGTGGAGGATGCGGCGGCGTACCTTTACGTGTGGGCGCTGAAGGACATTCCGCAGGATCTTCGGGACGCGTTGGCCGACGCCCAGAAGCGGGAGACTTCCGTCCCCGGGCAGCGCGTACTGAGCACGATCCTGAAGAACGTTGCGATTGCCGACGACGAGAAGAACCTCGTCTGCCAGGACACGGGAATCGCCGTCTACTCCTGCCGCGTCGGCGAGCATTTTCCGTTGCATCCGACCCGAATCTACGAGGCGCTGAAGCACGGCACCGAGCGCGCGACCGTCGAGCATCCGCTGCGCTCGAACGCCGTCCACACGATCACCCGGGAGAACACGGGTCCGAATACCGGCTACCGGCTGCCGATCGTCCACTGGGAGTTCATCGCCGACTGGGACGGTCTCGATGTCAAATGTGTGCCCAAGGGATCGGGGTCGGAGAACATGAGCTTCCTGAAGATGTGCGTCCCCGCCGACGGAGTGAAAGGGATCAAGCAGTTCGTGCTCGAGTCGATCGTCGGTGCAGGCGGCAAGCCCTGCCCGCCGGGGATCGTCGGCGTCGGGATCGGAGGCTCGGCCGACTACGCGATGTATCTCGCCAAGGAAGCGATCACGCGGCCGGTCGGGACGCGGAACTTCGACCCGATCGTCGCCGAGCTCGAGGATGAGCTGCTCGAGCTCTTGAACGAAACGGGGATCGGCCCGATGGGGCTCGGCGGCGACGTCACCGTCCTTCAGTGCCACATCGAGCATGCGGACACGCACATGACCTTGAACCCGGTCGCGGTCAACTATCAATGCTGGGCCGCGCGCCGGGCTTCGGCCCACATCTCAGCAGACGGCGAGGTGGAGTACGACCGTGAAGCCTGATTCGTCACGCTTTTGTTGCTGTTTCCATGGCCGTTCCAGGCAGTTCGGAGGGTCAGACCCAAACGAGGACCGTCCGCGCGGGGTTACAGAACGCGCACGAGAAGGTCGCTGAAGTGGCACAGCACGAGGTCACCTTTCCGATCACCGACGAGAGCGAGATCCTCAAGCTCCGCGCCGGTGACGAGGTCACGGTGCAGGGCCACATCATCGGCATCCGCGACCGGACGCAGGTCCGGATCTTCGACCAGGGCGTCGAGCCGCCGATGGATCTCCGTGGCGCCTTCCTGCTACACACCGCACCCGGTGTCCGCAAGCTCGAGGACGGCCGCTACGAGAAGGTCTGCATCGGCACGACGACGTCCGCCCGGATGGTCCGCTTCACCGAACCGCTGGGAACGCTGTACGGCGTCCGCGCGATCTGCGGTAAAGGCGGGTTCCCCGACGAGGCGATCGAGCCGATGCGCAAGCTCGGCATGGTCTATTTCGCGATCGTCGGCGGCGCCGCTGCCCTCGAGACGACCCAGATCGAAGAGATCGAGGAGGTCGCCTGGGAGGACCTGATGCCCGAGTGCCTCTGGAAGTTCCGGGTCAAGGATTTCGGCCCGCTGACCGTCGGCATCGACGCCCACGGCAACTCGCTGTACCACGACGTCCAGTCGGCGGCCCAGGAGAAGCTGAAGGAGCTCTATGCCCGCCTTTAACGACGGCTTCCTCGATCTGCCGCGGCGCCCGGGCAAGCCCCGTACTGAGGGCTTGACCCATGTGATCGACAAGGGACTGAACCTGCGCGACATCGAAGGCATGTTCGACACCGGCGGGCAGTTCGTCGACATCGTCAAGCTCGGCTGGGGGACGTCGTATGTCACCAACAACCTCGAGAAGAAGATCGCGCTCTACCGCTCGTTCGAGACACCGGTCGTGTGCGGCGGGACGCTGTTCGAGGCGGTCTACGGCCGAGGCCGGATGGACGAGTTCAAGCAGTGGCTGCGCGACCAGCGCTTCTCGCACGTCGAGATCTCCGACGGAACGCTCGAGATCCCCCGGGAGCGCAAGCTCGAGCTGATCGCCGAGTTCGCGCAGGACTTCGTCGTTCTCTCGGAGGTCGGCTCCAAGGACGCGGACATCGTCTACGCGCCGTACCAGTGGGTCGAGTGGATCAAGGAAGAGCTCGCGGCGGGCGCCTGGAAGGTGATCACCGAAGGGCGCGAGGGCGGCACGGCGGGGATCTATCGCCCGACCGGCGAAATGCGAACCGGCCTGGTCGACGAGATCGTCCACGAGATCGCCGTTTCCGACCTGGTCTTCGAGGCGCCGACGAAGGAGTCGCAAGCCTGGTTCGTTAAGGAATTCGGCCCGAACGTCAATCTCGGCAACATCCCGCCCGACGAGGTGATCCCGCTGGAGACGCTACGCCTGGGGCTCCGGGGCGACACTCTGAAAGAAATCCTCCTCAACACGGACCTGCGCGTCTGATGGATTCTGCGGGTTTGCCTTCCGAAGTCGCTGCCGACCTGCGCGGCAGCGACACGCCGCGGCTGCGCGAAGAACAGTCGAAGAAGGGGGCTCATGGGGGAAACATGGTTTCCCCCATGCCATTCGCACCCCGACTGCCTGAGCTCGACTTCGAGGCGATGTCCGCCGAGGACTTGCTTCGCTGGGGCTACGAGGAGTACGGCGACCAGCTCTGCCTGACGTGTTCCTGGCAGAAGCAGTCGTCGGTGCTCGTGCACATGGTCTCCGAGCTCGGCCTCGGGATCCCCGTGATCGAGCTGGACACGCAGCTCTTCTTCCGCGAGAGCTACGAGACGCGAGATCGGCTGGTGGAGCGCTACGGGCTCGAGCTCGAGAGCCCGCAGGTGATCACTGTCGCCGAGCAGCACAAGCGCGAGGGCCCGAACCTCTGGGAAACGGACCCGGACCGCTGCTGCCATATCCGCAAGGTCGAGCCGCTGCTCGAAGCGCTCGGCCCGTACGACGCCTGGATCTCCGGCATCCGGCGCGACCAGTCGCCGAGCCGCGCGACGACCCCGAAGCTGCAGTGGTCGGAGCGCTACCGGGTCTGGAAGTTCCACCCGCTCGCCGACTGGGACGAGAAGCGCGTCTGGGCTTACATCCAGGTCAACGAGATTCCGTTCAACCCCCTGCACGAGTCCGGGTACCGCTCGATCGGCTGCATCCCGTGCACCCGCCCGACGGCGCCCGACGAAGAGGAGCGCGCAGGCCGCTGGGCCGGCTCCGACAAGCTCGAGTGCGGGATTCATACCGACACGCTGCCCGGCGCGACCGGGTCCGTGGCCGTGTCTGGGGACCAGGTCCCCGGACATGGCTTGGGACCAGGTCCCGCTGGGCGAAAGGAGACGAATGGCTAACGGATTCACGCTCTGGTTCACAGGGCTGTCAGGAGCCGGCAAGTCGACGATTGCCGAGCTCGTCGGCGCCGAGCTGGAGAAGAACGAGCACAGAGTGGAGTACCTGGACGGCGACGTCGTTCGCACCCACCTCTCGAAAGGCCTCGGCTTCTCCAAGGAGGACCGGGACACGAACATCGAGCGGATCGGCTGGGTCGCCTCCCGCCTGACGCGTCACGGCGCCGCCGTTCTCGTCAGCGCCATCTCCCCCTACGAGGAAACCCGCCGCAAGGCGCGCGGTCTCATCGAGGAGCACGGCGACTTCGTCGAGGTCTTCGTGAAGGCCTCGGTCGACGTCTGCGCGAGTCGCGACGTCAAGGGCCTGTACGAGAAGGCGTTCAGCGGCGAGATCAAGGAGTTCACCGGTGTCTCGGATCCGTACGAGGAGCCGTCCGCGCCGGAGCTCGTGCTCGACACGGAATCCCAGTCGCCCCAGGAGAGCGCCGCGCGCGTGCTCGAGGTCCTCACCGCCCGCGGGCTCGCGGGTGAGCGGGTCCCGGTCTGATGGCGGTCGAGACGCAGCCGCACCTGATCGCGCCGCACGGGGGATATCTCGTCGACCGCACGGGCCCGAGGCCCGACAACGCCGACAGCCTGGAGCA
>JALYLK010000357.1 GCA_030774275.1 Actinomycetota bacterium | reverse complement strand
CGAACCCGGCCGCCGACGCCTTCGAGGTCGCCGCGCTCCTCGAGCTCGTCGACGAGCGTGATCGCATCGACGGGCTCGCCCTTGGCGTACAGGCCAAGGGCGGCGCGGTAGATCTTCGCGTGGCTCTCGCGGTAGAAGTCGGAAGCGTCGAGTGCCTCGCTGACCGCCCCGATTGCCCCGGGGGAGAGCATCATCGCGCCGAGAACGGACTCCTCGGCATCGAGATTTTGAGGCGGGACCGGGGCGGTCTGCGAGGATTGAGGTGCCTGGGCGATCTGAGCGACCTGAGCCATTGCGGCGGAGTCAACCCGGGACGGGTCCGAAATGGAAGGCCTGTGCATAACAGGCTTGTTCCTACTAGACAGGTTGTCGCGATCTGCAGGCACGATAGAACATATGTTCGCAGATCGGCCGGACAGATCTGTGGGTAGTTTCTCCGCTGCTTGCGGGAAGTTCGTTCGGCAATCCCCAGGCGGTGGAAAGCCTTGGGGAAAAGAACGTCAGCTGTTACGCGGAAGAAGCCGCCGCGCCCGAAACGGCTACACCTGGTCTGGCGAGGGTTCGGCCGGCGCCTCGGCGGCCGGCTCGGCGTCGCCGTCGGCCGCGTCGTCCGGTACCTGTTCCTCGGCTTCCGCGTCCGCGACCGCGGCTTCGGTCGCGGACTCCGCCGCCGCCCGCGCCTCCTCGGCCTCAGCTGCTGCAGCCGCTTCCTCCTGGGCGGCTTCGGCATCGAGTGCCTGCAGCTCCTCTTCCGGCGGCAGCTCGCCGCCTTCCGGCACGACCGCGAGGCGAAGCGTCGCGGTCACGTCGGTAAAGAGCTCGACCGCGACGTCGTAGCGGCCGATCCGCTTGATCGACTCCGGGAGATCGAGCTTGCGCCGGTCGAGCCGGACACGTTGCGTCTCCCACACTCGGTCGGCGATCTCAGTCGCCGTGACCGAGCCGAAGAGCGTGCCTGTCTCGCCGGCCTGCACGTCGAAACGGAGCTCGGCGCTCTCCAGCTTCTGGACGAGCTCCTGCGCCTGCTCGAAGCTCTGCGCCTCGTGCTGGGACCGTTTCGCCGCCAGCTTCTCGATCTCGGCGACGCGGCCCGGCGAAGCCGGCTCTGCCAGCTTGCGCGGCAAGAGGTAGTTACGGGCGAAGCCCTGAGCGACGTCGACGACCTCGCCGCGCAGCCCGACTTTCTCGATGTCTTCTCGAAGGATCACCTGCATCGGCACTATCGCTCCCGGTCGCGATCGCCCCGATCGCCGCGATCCCGCCGGCCGTCGGGGCGCTCCTCGCGGCCCTCGGCGACGTACGGCAGCAGCGCCATCTCGCGTGCCCGCTTCACCGCTACGGCGACCTGCCGCTGGTGGCGCCGACAGGCGCCCGTGATCCGCCGCGAGCGAATCTTCCCCTTCTCGGAGACGTAGCGGCGGAGCTGGTTGGCGTCCTTCCAATCGACCTCAACGATCTTGTTCCTGCAGAACCAGCAGTTCTTCTTCCGGATCGGGCCGGTGGAGGGACCGCCGCGACGCCGTTGCTGCTGTCTGTCCTTCTGCTGGGCCATTAGAAGGGGATGTCGTCGTCCGCGCCGGCTGCGAAGTCGGCGTTCTCGGTCTGCGCGGCCGCGCCCGCGGGCACGAACTGCGGCTGGCCGCCGCCCTCGCCCTCACCGCGGCTGCCGAGGAACTGAACGCTGTCGGCGATGATCTCGACCGCCTGGCGCTTCGTGCCGTCCTGGGCATCCCACTCCCGCCATTCGAGCCGGCCGTCGATCGCGACAGGGCGGCCCTTGGCGAGGTACTGGGCACAGTTCTCCCCCTGATTGCCCCAGACGGTGATGTCGAAGTAGTTCGGCTTTTCCGTCCACTCGCCGGTGGCGCCGTCCTTGCGGCGCGTGTTGACGGCGAGCCTAAGGCTGCAGACGGCGGTCCCGCTCGGCGTGTGCCGAAGCTCGGGATCCTTCGTCAGATTGCCCAGGAGAACGACTCTGTTGATGTTGGCGGCCATCTAAACCTCCTCACGCGACGGGTGTTGCTTGGTCTTCGGAATCCTGCCTGTGCTCCGCACTACTTTCTAGCGTCCGCGCCGGACCTGTCACCGCGATCCGCTTGACCGCGAGGTGGCGCATGACCCCGTCGGTGATCTTGAGGACCCGGGAAACCTCGGCCAGAGCCTCCGGCTCGGCGTCGAAGGTGAGCAGGTGGTACACGCCTTCGGCCTTGTGATCGATCTCGTAGGCCAGCCGGCGCCGGCCCCAGACGTCGTGTGCTCCCCAGGTGCCACCCGAGCCTTCGATGTTCTCGCGCACGCGCGCGACGATCTCGTTCTGGCGCTCTTCCGGGAGCTCCGGGTCGAGCAGAAGCAAAATTTCGTAACCGATCATCGTCCCGAATCACTCCTTCCCGCGGTCTGAGTCGGCCTCGCCTGCGGGCGCCGCTTCGGGGCTGACGGCGCGACGGCGAGGCAGGAAGTCCGCGGAAGAGTAGCATCGAGCCCGTGAGGAACCGCGCCGCCTGGATCGCCGGCGCGCTCGGCGCCGGAGGGGTGGCGTACCGGGCGCTGCGCCGCAAGCCGAAAGCAGCCGCCGATCCGCGCGCCGACGAGCTCAGGCGCAAGCTCGACGAGTCGAAACCGCTGGTCGACGAACGTGAGGAGTTCGAAGCGGGGGAGACGACGGTCGACGAAGCGGAAGCCCCGACGCTGGACGAGAAGCGCGCGGCCGTGCATGAGCGGGGCCAGGCCGCTGCACGCGACATGCGCGATTCCCCTAAGTCAGCGGACTGAACGCCGCCGCACCGGCCGTCAGGCCGCGGGCGACCTTCCACTCGTAAGCGCTCGACTGAAGCAGCCGGCGCTCGCTCGGGTTCGACATGAACCCGCATTCGACGAGGATCGCCGGCACGTTGGCCCAGTTGAAGC
>JALYLK010000356.1 GCA_030774275.1 Actinomycetota bacterium | reverse complement strand
GCTCACACGAGCCGGCCGTCTTCATTTTGAGAACCCTGCGAGCGCGGCCCCGACGAGCCGGGGCAAGGTCTCGAGGTTGTAGCCGCCCTCGAGCACCGCGCCGACACGCGGCGCGAGGGTCGCTGCGCGCTCAGCCATCCAGGTGAAGGCACCGTCTCCGAGCCGGATGTCGGCGAGCGGATCGGCCTCGTGGGCGTCGAACCCGGCGGACACGAGCAGCAGGTCGGGGCCGAACCCCCGGATCGCAGGCTCGACGACCTCGGCAAAGGCGCGCTCGTACTCGGCCTGGCCCGACAGCGCCGCCAGGGGCACGTTCACGGTGGTCTCGTTGCCATCCCCCGGACCACCGGTGCCGGGGTAGAAGGGCCATTCGTGCAGGGACACGTAGAGCACCGTCGGGTCGTCCCAGAAGATCGCCTGCGTGCCGTTGCCGTGGTGGACGTCCCAGTCCAGGATCGCGATGCGCTCGAGTCCGAGCTGCTCCTGCGCATGGCGTGCCGCGATCGCGACGTTGTTGAAGAGACAGAAGCCCATCGCCCGGTCGGGGAGGGCGTGGTGGCCTGGCGGCCGCGCAAGCGCGAACCCGCCTCGCTCGGCGGCGGCGACGGCCGCGCCGGCAGCGAGCAGCGCCGCCTCGAAGCTCGTCTCCGAGGCGAAGGTGTCGCCATCGAGCCAGGTGGGCTCGTCGACGCTCCGCACGCGGTCGACGTACTCCTTCGTGTGACAGCGCAGGACGGCCTCGACAGGCGCGGGCTCGACTTCGTCGAACTCGAAGGCCTCGAGCAGCACTGCCAGCCGCTCTTGCGACTCCGGATGGTTCGGGGTCGGATGGAGCCGCGCGAATGCCGGGTGGCTGAGGACGATCACTTCGCACGCGCGGCGACGCGTTCGGCTACCGCGTTCATGCCCCACGCACTGAGGAGGGAGGACGCCTCCGCCCAGGAGGGTGTTTGATCTGGGAGGGGAGGGAGAGGGGCGGAGGCGTCTAGCGAGGCAATTCGGCGGTAGAGGCGAAGTTCCTCCGCCAGCGCTGTAAACCGTCCTGCGGCGATTGCCTCCTCGAGCGATCCGTACTGACGCAGCAGGTCGGCCGCCTTCTTCGGCCCGACCCCGGGCGCTCCCGGCAGACGGTCGGACGGATCGCCGCGCAGCGCAATGAAGTCGACTACCTGCGCCGGCTCGACGCCGTAGCGCTCGCGGACCTGGGCGGGACCGATCCGCGTGAGCTCGCTGACGCCGCGCACCGGTTGGAGAATCGTCGTCCGCTCGCTGGCGAGCTGAAAGCTGTCGCGGTCCGAGGTGGCGACGACGGCGGTTCCGCGTCGTTTCTCTTCGGCGGCGACCGCGGCTGCGAGGAAGTCGTCCGCCTCGTAACCGGGCGCCTTCGCGTAGGCGAAGCCGAACGCCTCGACCAACTGCGGGAGCAGGGCCAGCTGCTCGAGGAGCTCGTCGTCGAACTCGCGGCCTCCCTGGTAGCTCTCGAAAGCCTTGTGCCGGTAGGTCGGAACCTCGAGCGTGTCCCAGCCCACGAGGACGGCGCGTGGCTGCTCGCTGTCCCACAGACCAAGCAGGAAGTTCGTGAAGCCAACGATCGCGTTCGAAGGCCTTCGGTCGGCGCGCCGGATCGTCTTCGGCAGCGCGTGGTAAGCGCGGTGGGCGAGGGAGTCGCCGTCGATCACGAGCAGCGGACGCTTCACAGCGAGGCCTCGAGCTCGTGGATCGCCGCCATCAGCCGTTCGGTCGCCTCGCGCGCGGCCGGAGCGATCTCGCCTCCGCGAAGGTCGTCCAGGGGAATCGGAGGCCCGTAGGCGACCCGCAGCGGTCCTAGCCGGGTCAGCCGGTCGGTTCCCTTGATCGCCGCCGGCACCAGCGGCACGTTTGCCGCCAGGGCGATCCGCGCGGTGCCGGTGTGCGCCCGCGCCTCGTACTTCTTGCGGAGGCCTTTTTTTCGCCGCGTTCCTTCGGGGAACATCACGACGATCTGGCCGTCCTCGACGAGCTCGACCGCACGGTGGATCGCATCGACATCAGCGTCCCCCCGGCGGACAGGGAAGGCTCCGCCTCCGACGAGGATCGGCTTCAGGATCGGATTGAACAGTTCGCTCTTCGCCATGAAGCGCAGCTGGCGGCGAGGGAATAGTGGAATCCCGAGAGCCCATGGGTCGAAGTTGGACGTGTGGTTGGCCGCGAGCACGAAGCCGCCCTGGGGCAGGTTGTCGGTTCCACGCGCGCGCAGGCGGAAGCCAACCTTGACGAACGGCCAGCTGATCGCGGCGGCAAGCAGGTAAACAGGGGACACGAAGCGAATGGATCGTCCCATTTTCGGCTCGGTTGCGTGATCCTGCGTCGTTCGAGCCCTTCGCTACTGTGTCTCGCGTGAAGACTCTAGTCGTCGCAGAAAAGCCATCCGTCGCCCGGGATCTCTCGGACGCGTTGCCTGGTTCCTTCAAGAACGAGGAGTCCCATTACGAGGGAGACGACTACATCGTCACCTTCGCCGTCGGCCACCTTGTCCAGCTCGTCGACCCCGAGGTCTACGACGAGAAGCTGAAGAAATGGCGCATGGCCGACCTCCCGATCGTCCCCGAGGAGTTCAAGCTGGCGCCGCGCGACGCGAAGGCCAACAAGCAGCTGAAGGTCATCCACAAGCTGATGAAGCGCGACGACGTCGACCGGATCATCAACGCCTGCGACGCCGGCCGCGAGGGTGAGTTGATCTTCGCCTACATCTACGAGACCGCCGGAATCGACAAGCCGGTCGAGCGGCTGTGGGTCAGCTCGATGACGAAGCAGGCGATCCGCGAGGGCTTCGAGAAGCTCCGCCCCGGCGAGGAGCTGCAGCCGCTCGAGGCGGCTGCGCGCTCACGTTCCGAGGCCGACTGGCTGATCGGCATGAACGCGACCCGCGCGGCGACGATCCGGGGCCGCGCCTGGGTGGGAGGCGTCGTCTCGCTTGGGCGAGTGCAGACCCCGACGCTGGCGATGATGGTGCAGCGCGAGCGGGAGATTCAGGCCTTCACCCCGGAGCCGTACCGCCTCGTTCGCGCCCAGTTCGATCCTCGGTACGAGGGCATGTGGTTCGAGCGCGACGAGACGCGAATCTTCGGCGACCTCTCCCGGGCGGAGCAGATCGTCGAGAAGGTGACGGGCAAGGACGGCACGGTCGAGAAGATGGAGCAGAAGGAGCAGTCCGAGGGGCCGCCCCTGCTTTACGACCTGACCTCGCTCCAACGCGACGCGAACCGCCGCTTCGGATTCTCCGCCAGACGCACGCTCCAGGCGGCGCAGTCGCTCTACGAGGACAAGAAGGCAATCACCTATCCGCGAACGTCCTCCCGGTACCTGTCCGGGGACCTGGTCCCGCAGTTGAAGCCGACCGCCGAGACGCTGCTGCCGATCGGCGAGTACGCCGCTGGGGCCCGCTACGTGCTCGGCCTCGATCAGTTGCCGCTGCAGCGCGTCGTCAACGACGCGCGCGTCGACGATCACCACGCAATCATTCCGACCGACGTCGAGCACGACGTCGACCGCTTCTCGCCCGACGAGCGCCGCATCTTCGACCTGGTCGCCCGTCGCTTCCTGGCCGTGTTCCATCCGGCCGCGCGCTACCAGCGCACCGAGATCGTGACGCTGGTCGAGGAAGAGCGCTTCCGCACCCGCGGCAAGATCACGCTCGAGCCAGGCTGGCGCGGCGTCTACGGCCTGGAGTCCGACC
>JALYLK010000355.1 GCA_030774275.1 Actinomycetota bacterium | reverse complement strand
GCCCGGATGTGATCGGGGCCGATTCCCTCCTCCTCGACCGCTCGAAGGTACTCGCCGGACTCGTTCACGGTCGACTCCCTGCGATCGACGAAGAGCGCGGCCGCCGCGATCGTGGCCGAGTCGAGCTCGCGCGCGGTCGGGATCGAGGAGCCGACGGCGTTGACGTGGGCGCCCGGCGAGAGCCAGCCGCGCTCGACGACCGGCTCCCGGGCGGAGGTGACCGTCACGACCACGTCGGCGCCACGCACTGCGGCCTCGGCGCTCTCGGCCGCCTCGACGGGAAACGGCATTTCGGCCTCCGCTGCGAGCGCCTGCGCATGTTCTGGAGTACGGCTCCAGACTCGGGCCTGCTCGAAGGGAAGCACCTTCGCCATCGCCTCCAGATGCGGCCGCGCCTGAACGCCCGAGCCGACGATCGCGAGCACTCGCGAGTCCGGGCGGGCCAGCGCCCGCGTCGCAACGGCGGAAACCGCCGCGGTGCGGATCGACGTCACCGCCGAGCCGTCGATCAGAGCGCGCAGCTGGCCGGTCTCGCCGTCGAAGAGCAGCACGCCGCCCTGGTGGGCGTCGAGCCCTCGCGCCGGATTGCCGGGGAAGATGCAGACGGCCTTGAGCCCGTAGGCCGGCTGCGGCGCCGAATGGTGCGCCGGCATCAGACCCATCAGGCTCTGCTCTTCGGGCGGCCGGACGACGAACCGGAGCGGCTGCCAGCTGCGCCCGCGGGCGAGATCGGAGAGCGCCTCCGCCATCAGCTCGATGCACTCGTCTATGGGGAGCAGGCGCTTCACGTCTTCGTGCGCGAGGACGAGCAGGTCGCTCATGCGAACAGATCCGCCAGCTCGTCCCGCTCCTGCTCCGACAGCTGGAGATCCACGGCTGTGAACGCCGGCTCCAGGTGCTCCGGTCGCCGCGGGCCGACGATCACCGCCGTCACCTGCGGGTGGCTTAGGACCCAGGCGATTGCCAGCGCGGCCGGCTCGACGCCGCGCTCCGCGGCAGCGGCCCGAAGGAGGTCGAGTCCACGGAACGTCCTTTCGTTCACGAGGTCGGAGTATGGCTCGCCGCGCAGAGCCATCCGCGAGTCGTCGGGGAAGGGCTGCGACCTGTCGTACTTGCCGCTCAGCCAGCCGCCACAGAGAGGGCTGAAGGGCGTGAAGCCGAGCCCCGCCCGCGCGCACAGCGGCAACACGTCTCGCTCGGCGCTCCGGCGGAGCAGGCTGTACTCGTTCTGAACCCATCCGAAGCTCGTGAGCCCGTGACGGGCGCTCGTCTCGAGCGCTTCAGAAAGCTGCTCGCCGTCGACGTTGCTGACGCCGATCGCGCCTACCTTGCCCGCTTGAATCAGGTCATCGAGCGCGCGGAGCGTCTCCTCGATCGGCGTCTCGGGGTCCGGCTCGTGCGTCAGGTACATGTCCACCCGATCTGTCCCCAGGCGCGAAAGGCTGCCATCGAGCTCGCGGAGGATCCGCTCGCGCGAAAGACCGCGGTCGGCCGGGTCACCTGTGACGGACCAGTAGACCTTGGTGCTGAGCAGGACCGGCGTCCGGCGCTCGCCGCGCCACTCCCCGATCCAGCTTTCGCTGCGGCCGCCCCCATAGGAGGCAGCCGTATCGAAGAAGTTGATCCCCTCCGACTCGGCTCGGTCCATGATCGCGAACGCCTCTGCCTTGTCCTCGCCCCGGCCGAAAAGCTCAGGAGCCGAGCCGATCCCGCCGAAGTTGCCGCAGCCGAGGCCGATGCTCGAGAGCTCCAGACCGGTGCCGCCGAGCCGCCTGTACTCCACCGGGGAGAGGGTACTCGTCGAACTCGAGCGCGATTCGTGTGACAATCGCAACAGTGGCGGGCTACGTCGTGCACGAACAGCAGCTGGAAAGCCGCCGTGAAAGCGGTGACACGGCCTCCAGGGCGGTCGCGATCGACGCGCAGGCAGGCTCGCAGTTTCTCGAGCTCGACGTCACGCACTACGATCCCGGCCGCTCGCTGTCCCGGACGCTGAACGACGTCCAAGAGATCCTCTACGCCGTATCCGGCCGCGGAAGGCTCGTCGTCGACGGCCAATCCAATGAGCTCGAAGCAGGCACCGGCGTCTACCTCACGGCCGGCGAGTCGTATGAGGTCGAGAGCCAGGGGCCGGAGGAGCTGGTGACCGTCTCCGTGACTGCGCCCCAGATGAACGGTGCGAAGCCCGCTGCCGGTCGGCGTACGGTTCGCATTGCCGACCAGCCTCTGCTGACAGCAAGCGGGGATCGCGAGTTTCGTTACCTCGTGACTGAGGAGGTCGGCTGCCGCGACATGACGCAGTTCTTCGGCGTGATCGCACCCGGCCGGGCACCCGATCACAGCCACGTCTACGACGAGGTGATCTACGTCATCGAAGGCGAAGGGATCCTGCACGGCGACGGGCCTGACAAGCCGGTGTCAGCGGGCACTTGCATCCACCTTCCGCCGCTGTTCGTTCATTCGCTCGAGAACAGCGGCGACATCCCGATGCGGATCGTGGCCGTTTTCCATCCGGCCGGCGATCCCGCCTCGCGGGCATATGAGGCAAACGAATGAGCGCGTTCGGAGTCTCAACCTTCGAAGCTTCGCTTCAAATCCGGGTAATCAACAGGAGGACAACATGAAGAAAGTGGTAGTCGCCGCGACTCTCGCGGCAGCACTGGCCGTGCTCGCGACCGCCGCCTGGGGCTCGACCAAGGGGTCAAGCAGGGTCGCCGCCCCGGCGAATGCGGGCAACGCGCTCGTGAAATGCGGCAAGACCCGCTCGATCGGGCTGCTGGCACCGTTCACCGGGCCGGCCGCGTCGATCGGGATCAACCAGGTCCACTGGGCGAACTTCTACAGGAACGCCTACAACAGAAGCCACAAGACGAAGATCAAGTTCGTCAACGAGGACACGCAGCTCGGCTCGGCCAACGGAACGGCAGAGGCAGTCAAGGGCGCCCAGGCGCTCGGCTCGAACTCGAGCGTCCTCGGCGTGGTCGGTCCCGCCGGCTCGAACGAAGTGAAGGCGACGACCGGTGCTCTCAAGGGAGCAGGGCTCGGCTGGGTCTCCGGCTCGGCAACGAACACGCAGATCACGCTCGACGGCACCCGGACGGGTTTCTTCTTCCGCACCGTCCCGCCGGACTCTTCGCAGAGCAAGAGCGTCAGCGCCTACATCGTGAACAACCTCAAGGTGAAGCGCGTCTACATCATCGACGACCAGGAGGCCTACAGCACCGGCCTCGCCGACGAGGTGCAGGCACAACTCAAGGCCAAGGGCGTCAGCGTTGGGCGTGACGGTGTCAGCCAGCAGCAGTCGGACTTCTCGTCGCTCATCAACAAGATCCCGCGCAACAATCAGCTCGTCTACCTGCCGTGGCAGCTGCCGCCGAAGGGTCAGGCTTTCGGCCAGCAGATGAAGAGCCTCGGTAGGGCCGGGACGAAGCTGATGGGCTCGGACGGCCTCTTCGATCCTCTGTTCGCGGGCCTCGGGTCGAACGTGTACGACTCGTTCTTCCCGGTGAATCCGTCGGACGCGAGGGTTGCGGCCTTCAAGAAGCTCCACAAGGGCACCGAGCTCTTCGGCGCCCCGAGCTACGTGGCAGCGCAGGTCGTCACGGGTGCGATCGACCGGGCCTGCAAGAACGGCACGGCCTCCCGCGCGGAGGTTCGTGCGCAGATCAAGAAGACGAAGATCGCCGCCAGCGTCTCGCTGCTCGGCCTTCAGGTCGCCTTCGACAAGCACGGCGACATGGTCAAGAAGCCGTTCGGCATCTACCACTCGGTCAAGGGGGTTTTCGTCCGAGTCGCGTAGTCCGTTCGGTTTCGAGTTGAACGCGGTGCGGCCCACCAGACCGGTGGGCCGCACTGCGTTTTATGCGATGTTCCCCCCGTGAACTGGAGCCTCTTCTTCGGTGAGCTGGTGAGCGGACTGACGCTCGGCAGCATCTACGCGCTGATCGCGCTCGGGTACACGATGGTCTACGGGATCCTGAAGCTGCTGAATTTCGCTCACGGGGACGTGTACATGGTCGGTGCGTTCATCGGCTTCTTCGTCCTTCAATGGCTCGGGGGCGCGTTGAGCCCGGCCGTGAACGGCTGGGTGGCGATCGCGATCATGTTCGCGGTCGCGATGGTCGGCTGCGGCGCGCTCGGGGTCGGGATCGAACGCTTCGCGTATCGGCCGCTTCGCAACGCACCTCGGATCGCGCCTCTGATCAGTGCCCTCGGCGTCTCGATCTTCCTGCAGAACAGCGCGCTCCTGCTCTGGGGCCCGCAGTTCCGGTCCTACGACACCTTCGACCTCATCGGAGTGAAGAGCTACAGCATCGGCAACAACTTCTTCATCTCCAACATCCAAATCCTGACCATTTCAATCTCGATCGGGTTGACGATCGTGCTGGCGCTGGTCGTCTCGCGCACGCGCACGGGGAAGGCGATGCGGGCGACGTCGTTCGACCGCGACGCGGCCGAGATGATGGGGATCAGCATCGACCGCGTGATCTCATTCACCTTCTTCCTCGGGTCGGCGCTCGCGGCAGCGGGCGGCGTCATGTTCGGGCTCGTCTTCGGGCAGATCTTCTCGCTGATGGGCTTCACCGCCGGCCTGAAGGGGTTCACCGCAGCCGTCGTCGGTGGGATCGGCAGTATCCCCGGCGCCGTGCTGGGCGGCTTCTTGATCGGCCTCACGGAATCGTTCGCGACCGGCTACCTTCCGGGCGGGTCGGTCTACGCAAACCTTTACGTCTTCGCGCTTCTGATCGTCATGTTCCTCATCCGACCGACGGGCCTGCTCGGTTCGCCCGTGATCCAGAAGGTCTGACTTGAGCTCGCTCGGCGGCGGACCACCCCTCGACGAAGGCGATCTGCCTGCGGTTACGCCCGAGCCGGTCGACGTCCCGGATAGGTCTCCGGTAGGGACTGACGAGTGGGTGTCGGAGTCCGAGGCGAGGCGCACCGCCCAGACCGGCCTCAGCGGAGTCGTCGCTCGCACCTGGGAGCGACTGCCGGCGCCTGCGCGCCTGGTGATTCTGATCGGACCGTTCGCGATTTTCCCGTTCACCACGAACGAGGGCAACCTCTACCGCTACGGCCTGATCACGATCATCTACGCCTTGCTGGCCCTCGGGCTGAATGTCGTCGTCGGCTTCGCCGGCCTGCTCGATCTCGGCTACGTGGCCTTCTTCGGCTTCGGTGCCTACTTGTACGGGATCATGGCCAGCGGCCACTCCGGTCACCACCTGCAGGCAGAGATCGCGATTCCGATCGTGGTTGTCGCGACCGCACTGCTCGGGCTCCTGCTTGGCCTGACGTCCTGGAGGCTGCTCGGCGATTACCTCGCGATCGTGACGCTTTTCTTCCTGCAGGCGTTCGTGATCTTCGTCAACAACGCGAACGGCGGCTTGAACGACTTCTCCTACCCGTTCGTCGGCAAGGTCGACCTGACCGGCGGCGCGAACGGGCTCGACCAGATCGACCCCTTCAACCTGTTCGGCTACCACATCACGACGACGAAGGGGTACTACTTCTTCACGCTGATCTCGCTGACGCTGC
>JALYLK010000354.1 GCA_030774275.1 Actinomycetota bacterium | reverse complement strand
CCCACGCCCGCATAGAAGCCGCTGATCGCGAAGGCCAGCGTCTTGTAGTAGCCGGTGTTGACGCCGGAGGATGCCGCGGCGACCTCGCTGTCCCGCAGGGCACGGAAGGCGCGCCCAACCCGGCCTCGGACCAGCAGCCAGGCGGCTCCCGCGAGCACGAGCCCGATCCCCCACGTCAGGTAGTAGAGAAAGTCATTCGTGGCCACGGTTCGGCCGAGGACGTGCACCGGCCCGAGCGCGCCGGTCGAGCGGGTGAGCGCCTTGTCGAACAGGTTGATGCCCTGGCTGCCGCCCGTGAGGCCGGAGAACCTCTTCAGCAGCGCGGGCATCGCGACGGCAAACGCAAAGGTGGCAAGCGCGAGGTAGAGGCCGGAGAGGCGTCGCGCCGGCAGGCCGAGCACGAAGCCTGCGCCAGCCGCGACGAGCCCAGCCAACGGGATCGTCCAGAGGTCACGGAAACCGTGATTCGCCGTGAGAATCGCCGTCGTATAGGCGCCGATCGCCATCAGGGCCCCTTGGCCGAGCGAGATCTGGCCCGTGTAGCCGGTGACCAGGTTGAGGCCGACAATCGCGATGAAGAAACAGCCGGCCCGCGCGAACTCCGCCGCCGTCGCGTCGCTCAGCCAGTGCGGCAACACCAGTACGAGCGCCACCGCCGCGGCGGCAACGGCGGCCCCGGCTGCGATCCGGAGTGCCCGGCTCATACCCGCCTCACCGCAGCCGTTCCGAACAGGCCGGAGGGTCGGATCAACAGCACGCCGAGGATGACCGCGAGCGCCGCGGCTTGCCGGAGGTCGGTTCCGACCCACGAGACGTAGGTTCCGAGCAGGTTCAGGAAGACGCCGAGCGCGAGGCTTCCGACGACCGCGCCGAGGGCGCTATCGATGCCCCCGAGAACCGCGCCGGCGAAGGCGTAGAGCAGGATCGGCTGCATGAAGCTCTGGTCGAAGCTGCCGAGCGGCGGCGCCGCTAGCAGGCCGGCGACGGCGCCGAGCGCGGTCGCGAGCCCCCAGCCGAGCGCGATCGTCCAGCTCACCCGAATACCGGTCAGGCGGCTCGACTCGGGATTCTGCGCCGCCGCGCGCATCGCCAGGCCGATCTTCGTGAAGCGGAAAAAGAGCCAGAGCAGCAGCACGGCCAGCAAAGAGACGCCGATGATGCCGAGGTCGGAGATCGAGAAAGCGATTCCGGCGATGTGCACCGGACGTGTCGAAAAGGCGCTCGGCATCGACTTCACCTGGGCAGACCAGATCCAGAAGGCAGCGCCGTTGACGACGAAGAAGAGCCCGATCGTGACGATCGCGATCGTCAAGACTGGCGCCCGCTCGACCGGGCGGATGATCGCGCGCTCGATCGCGATTCCGCCCGCGAACGACACGAGCACGGTGAGAACGAAGGCCGACCAGTACGAGAGGCCGTGCTGGGTGAGCGTCCAGGCGATGAAGGTGGAGAACATCGCCAGCTCGCCCTGGGCGAAGTTGACCACGGCAGTCGCGCGGTAGATGAGCACGATCGCGACCGCCAGGGTTGCGTACGTGCCGCCCGAAGAGAGGCCGGCGACGACCTGCTGCGCGACTCCCGCCCAGTCGATTCCCAGTGCCATCAGTAGCCCAGGTACGAGCGGCGGACCGACTCGTTTCGCTGCAGCTCGGCGCTCGCCCCCGCGACGGCAATCCGTCCGACCTCGAGAACATACGCACGGCTGGAGGAAGCAAGCGCGAGGCTCGCGTTCTGCTCGACGACCAACACCGACAAACCCTCACGTTCATTCAGCTCCCCAACGACCCGGAACAACTCGGCGACGACCAGCGGAGCCAGCCCGAGCGAAGGCTCGTCGAGCAAGAGCAGGCGCGGCCGCTGCATGAGCGCGCGGGCGAGTGCGAGCTGCTGCTGCTCACCCCCGCTCAGGCTTCCGGCAGCCTGCCCGCGCCGCTCGGCGAGGATCGGGAACCGCCCGAACACACGGTCGAGGTCGGCCTTCACGCCGTTCCGGTCGCGCCGGACGTAGGCGCCGAGCCGCAGGTTCTCGATCACGGAGAGCTGCGCGAACGTCCCGCGCCCCTCCGGTACGTGCGCAACGCCTGCGCGCGCGACCGCCTCCGGCCGGCGTGAGAGCGGCTTGCCCGCGAAGACGACGTCGCCGCTCGTCGCGACCGTCCCCGAGATCGCCCGCAGAGTCGTCGTCTTTCCCGCGCCGTTGGCGCCGAGGACGGCGACGACCTCGCCCTCGTCGACCGAGAGGTCGATTCCGTGCAGTGCCTGCAACGGGCCGTAGCGCGCGGCGACGCCGCGCAGCTCAAGCAGAGGCATGCTGCGGCTGCTCGCTGCCCAGATACGCCTCGATCACGGCCGGATCCCGCTGCACCTCGGCGGGACTTCCTTCCGCGATCTTCCGGCCGAAGTCGAGCACGTGCACACGGTCGGCGACTCCCATCACGAGGTTCATGTGGTGCTCGACGAGGAGGACGGTCAGCTCGAACGAGCGCCGGACCCACCGGATCAG
>JALYLK010000353.1 GCA_030774275.1 Actinomycetota bacterium | reverse complement strand
CTTCTCCCTTCCAGTCACACACCTCGTCGTCGAGAACTGAGGTTTGATGTAAGGCCACGGCTTCCGAGGCCAGCGCTAGACCTCTGGGGTGCGTAAAGTCGGAGCCGAGCAAACGAAATGGCTGATTTGCAGGCAAGATCGAGTTAGGCCGGTACAATTCGGCCTATGACATTGGTCCCCCGCCCCCCCGATCGGGCGATGGCCGAGAACGGAATCGAGCACCTCCGCGTCCTGATCGCCAACGAGCGACGCGACCGACTCGAGCTCCTAGCACGGGTCGTCGCCGGGCTCGGTCATGAGGTGATCGCGCGCGAGGTCGACGTCAAGGAGGTCGGCGCGGTGACGGCGAGAGAGCATCCCGACGTCGCGCTCGTCGGGCTCGGCCTCTCCTCGGAACACGCGCTCGAGTTGATTGGCGAAATCGTCCACGAAGCCTCCTGCCCCGTGATCGCGCTGCTCGCGGCACGGGATCCCGCCTACGTCCGCGAGGCGGCCAAGCGCGGCGTCTTCGCGTACATCGTCGACACCACCCCGGAGGAGCTGCAAAGCGCGATCGACATCACGCTGCAGCGCTTCACCGAATATCACAGCCTGCAAGGAGCCTTCGGACGCCGCGCCGTCATCGAGCAGGCAAAAGGCATCCTGATGGCTCGTCACGTGATCGACCACGACACAGCCTTCGAGATGTTGCGCGACCACTCACAGCACAACGGGCGCAAGGTCGCCGACGTCGCCGCCGCGATCATCGAGAGCCACCGGCTACTGGTACCCCCGCTTCCGCAACCGTCGCACCTCCGAAAACGGGCAAGTGGGAAGACGGCGGCGGAGCCCCCAGAGCCGGTTGTCTAATCAGTTTTGGGGGTCGAGCCGACTTTGCGCTCCCCACAGGCCTCGGCCTCGTCACCTGGGCGCCGTCAGCGTCGTCGGTGGTGTCGGCCGCGACACCATGCGCTTGCCGCGGCGATGACTGGCTCGACCGACTCCAGACTGCGCCGTGAACGACGCCCTCGTCGGCCAGGGTTTGGCGATCGCCGGGCCGATACCGGCGCTCGAGCCCGTGACGAGCGCACGCTTGCCGTCGAGCGCGAGGTTCATCGCCTCGACTGGAACAACATGACCCTGCCGGGCGCGTGTGGGGTGCACTAATTCCGATCCGCCTGCAAATCACGCATGTCGCTCCTTGTCGGCGGCGAACGAGCCAGCTCGATCCGCAAACGCTTATGGAGCCTTTATGGAGCCCCGTGGTTGCAACCGGTAGCAATCAGCGGCAAGTCACGCGATCGCAAGAACCGCAGAAATAAGCCAAAACCGTTGCGGTGGGTTGCGACCGCTTGCCGTCAGAAATGGTAAGGAGGGGGTCGACGGTTCGAGTCCGTCAGAGGGCTTCGTATCTCGCCTGCTCAGCGACCGTTTCTGTTGCCGCGGATCGTTGATTCGGCGTCCGCGCAGCGTCCACCAGCGTCCACGGCTCGCATTCAGGCGTTGAGTGAGTCGAGCAGCTGTATGGCGTGCTCGCGCCCGTCGCGGGCGAGATGGCCGTAGTGGCGATCGATCATCGTCAGGCTGGCACCCATGTAGCGGGAGAGGTCGAAGGTGGAGATGCCGGCACGGAGCGCGAAGGTCGCGAAGGTGTGCCGAAGATCGTAGACCCGGCGGAGCGGATCGATGCCGACGGCGAGCTGAGCCGGTTTCCAGTGGCCGGAGCGAAAGTTGTGTAGGTCGAGGTAAGCCGCCGCGCTCACCGGGAAAGACAATCAGAGAGTCGCCGTCTGTGGGTAGCCGTTCGAGGGCGTCGAGCGCTCTGGTTTGCAGCGGCACCGCCCGTAGGCTTGCTTCGGTCTTCGGAAGCTTGAGCTCGCCCTTCGTGAACGAGCGGCGGACGTACGCGACGCATCCCTCCCGGTCGATGTCCCGCTTCTCGAGCGCAAGCCACTCCGCCGGCCGAAGGCCGGTCGCCGCGGCGAAGATCACCATCGGCCCATGGCGCGGACCAAGTGCCGCAGCGACCGCCTCAAGCTCTGGCCACGACTCGAAAGGACGCTGCTCCTTCCGCCGCGGCGTCGGGTTATCGACGCCGACCTTGGCGGGATTGATGTCGATCATCCCCCAAACGACGGCGCGGTGTAGGTCCTGTCGCAGCGCTTGAGTGGCCTCGAACCGGCAGCCGGGCGAGAGCGTCATCCGCCAGGCTGCGATCTCCTGAGAGGTCAGCTCGCCGACGCGGCGATCGCCGAACTCGGCGATCGCCTTGCTGAGCAGCCAGCGCAACTTCTCGATCGTCACCCGCTGAACGTCATGTTGGGCGAGATAGGTCTCGACGAGTTCAGCGAGCGTCAGTGTGCGCGGAATCCGCCTCTCGCGCCGCACACGTTCCAGGTCGCGCTCAAGCGCGTCTGCCGCATCTTGCTCGGACGCGAATCCGCCGCGCTGCACGCGTCGCGAGCCGCGGCCCGATAGCCGGTAGCGATACGCCCAGATCGGCTGGCCGTCGCGGTTTCGTCTCTTGAGCTCGAACACCTGACCTTGCTGAGTCACGGCGCTCCTCTCCATGTGTGCGACCGGCATATCGCTCCTCCGAGAGACGGCGTGAGATAGCCACCGACCGCCTCGGTCCTCGAAGGTCGAAGTCGAACGGCTCCGGCCCGCATGACTCAGTCCTAACCGCCCGCCCAGCTAAACGCTCCGGAAGCCGCCGTCAGGCTGCCGCTTCGTTGAGTGCGGCTCTGCCTCCGCGGAGGCCGTAGTAGACGATGACGAAGGCGGCGAGCGGGTCGGCCCACCACCAGCCGAACGCGACATTCAGGACGAGCCCAATTAGCACCGCCAGCGCGAGTAGACCGTCGATCATCGTTACTCGGGCTTCGGTCTCGAGCACGCGATTGTCGAGCGCGTGGCCGGTGTTGGACTTTCCGTAGGCGAGCGTGAACATCGCGAGCGCGGTCAACGCAAGCCAGGCGATCCCGAGCTGCGAATGGTGTGGCCGGAATGCGGCGGCGAGTGCGTAGATCGACTGCGCGCCGATGTAGAGCGCGAGCAGCATGAAGGCGATGCCAATCAGGCGAAGCGCCTTCCGTTCGCGCGGCTTGTCGACGCCTTTGAGTTGCCAGACGACGACGGCCGAGGCGACGATCTCGATCAGGCTGTCGAGGCCAAAGCCGGCGAGGGCGACCGAGCGAGCAGCGGCTGCGGCGGCGAGAACGAGCACGCTGCCGACGACGTTCCAGGCAAGGGTCGCGTACTCGAGCCGCAGTCCACGACGCAGTAGCAACCGCCGTGTCTCGGCGGAGAGCTCGAGGGATTTCTCGGTCATTGCGATGACGGCATCTAGGTGTCGTTTGCCCGCGGTTTTGCCAAGTGCGGGAGTCAGGCGAGCTTCTCGACGCCGAGAAGGACGGCGAGCCCGAGGAGGGCGAGGCCGGCGAGTTGCTCGGCGCGCTCGCGAAGCGTCTCGTTCAAGCGTGCTCCCAGACGCAACCCGAGCTGGGCAAATAGGAATGCCTGGGCGCCGATCAGGACGACGGCGAGCCAGAGGGATAGATGCAGGAGGCCGATCGTGAAGCCGATCGCGAGCTCGTCGAGGCTGATCGAGATCCCGAGCGCGAGCAGGACGAGACCGTGGCCGCTTGCGAGCTGGCCGACCTTTTCGCCTTCTTCTTCTTCTTCCTCGTGCAGGAGCATCCAGGCCCCGAGCAGGGCGAGGACGGCGATTGCGACGTAGTCGGCGGCGCTGCCAACGAGATGTCCAAGCGCGTGGCCGAGGAGCAGGCCAACGACCGGCATCACCATCTCGAAGCTCGACATCAAGAGGCTGACGCGCAGTCGGGCTCGCGGCTGGAGTCCGCGCATGCCGAGCGCGGCCGAGACGGCGAAGGTGTCGAGGCCGAGCGGGAAGACGAAGAGGAACAGCTTGAGCACGGCCGCAGGAGGCTACTCGGACGACAGGGTCGCAATCGCCCTGGAGGCGGGGCGCGACCCGGGCGTCGCTAGTGGACCACCGCCGGCTCAAGTGATGCCGTCTCGGATCTGCGGCGAATCCTTCACCCCCGTCCGTTCCCGCAACCAACCCGACATGCGGTGCGAGGCTTATAACAGTCGGTCACTGTCACGAAGAATCGGGCGACATGCCCGAACACTCCCCCAGACGACGACCTCCACACTGGCTGGCTAATGCGACTGGGAGCTGACCGATAAGGCGGAGCTGCCCTCCGAGTTGCTGACCTCCGCTGGGGCTACTGGGAGTATCCCTCAGTCACCTCGCCCTTGTGTGCGGCAAATGCGGCCAGAACTTCCTCCTTCTCCCGCTCGGGCACCTTGAAGAAGTCAAGCGTTCGCCCGAGTTCAGCAGCGACTTCGTCGAATTCGGCGGGAGAGATCTTCAGTTCGCGGTGGGCTTCTTCCAAGCCGAGAGGAGTACTGCCCGGTTTCGTGGCTGCATAGTGCTGCGGTCCACCGGCAACGTCGCAGACCCACAGGGTGCGCATGAATTTGAGGCCTGGAAGCCTGCCCAGATCGTCGGTGCTCCATTCATCGAGCTCGGGATCCTCCGAGCCCTGGCCGGTGATCGGGTTGCGCACGACGGCGTCGCTGAAGTGATCAATCACTGCTGCGATGGCGAACGCGCCACCGAGCCGTTCGTACAGACTCGCTTCCGTCATTTCTTGCCTCCTAACGGTTTCCTGGATGCGTCCCACTGGGTTCATCGGTGGTTCATCCCATGGGTGGGAGGACAGCACGCGCCTCCCGTTCACTACGCCGAACCGCCCGACTCGGATTCCTCAGCCCTTAGGACCGGCGCATTCTCCTGCGGGCGAGCAGCGTGATCGGGTTTGCGCACCCTACGCGCGCTTCGCACCTTCCCGGCGGATGAACTGATCGTCGTCACAGTCCCTGACGAGGACGCCGCCTGGCTTGAAGAAGGAAGCGCGGAGGCTGCCCTCAATCGCTTCTCCCTTCCAGTCACACACCTCATCGTCGAGAACTAGAGGTTTGATCTAAGCCACGGCTTCCGAGGCTGGGAGCGCTTGAAGCTCTGCCAAGAGGCCGGCGGACCCTTTCAATGCACCGGCAGCGAACTGGGCGAAGCTCATAAGGATCT
>JALYLK010000352.1 GCA_030774275.1 Actinomycetota bacterium | reverse complement strand
GGCGCTCTGCTCATGTCGACAGCTGTGTTCGACGGCGTCTTCGACTCGTTGGAGCATTCGGTTTCGCACGGCTCGACGTTCGCGCCCAATGATCTGGCGATGGCTGCCGGGCTCGCGACGCTGGAGGAGCTCGACGCCCAGGATCTGCCGGAGCGGGCGGCGCGGATGGGCGAGCTGCTGCTCGAGCGGACACGTCCGCTGGTCGAGCGCTACGAGGTCGTGAAGGACGTGCGTGGGCTCGGTCTCATCTGGGCCATCGAGTTCGAGGAGCCCGCGGGAGGCAGCCGTTCGTGGCGAATGCTCGAGCGCGTCCAGCCTGGGCTCTTCGCCCAGCTCGTCGTGGTGCCGCTGTTCGGCGACCACAAGATCCTGAGCCAGGTGGCAGGGCACGACTCGAACGTGATCAAGATCCTGCCGCCGCTGGTGCTCTCCGAGGACGACGTCGACTGGTTCGTGGGCGCGCTCGAGGAGACTCTCGCGCGGGCCCAGAAACTGCCGCGCGCGATGGTGCGCTTTGCCTTGAAGGCCGCGCGAGCCAACCGCCCACGCCGCCGCCCCGTCGCGCGGGCCTAGCCCTCGCGGGCCAAGCCCCCGCAGGCCGGTTTCGCAACGCGACTGCAACGTTTCGCGCGCGAAAACGTGACTTCTCCTTGAACCCGGGTCAGACCCGAACGAAAACCGGCACCCTGTCGCGGCCGGCGCGGAGGCCGCTGCATGCACGGCGGCGGCTAGGGCTCGCTGATCTCCGCGTGCCGGTCGGCGACGCACCCACGCGCCCAGGACTCGGCCGCCTCGACGATCCGTCCCGCGAGCACGTCCGCTTCATGCTCGTCCGCAGGGATGTACTCGGGGTCGATTTCGATCCGCACCTGGTGCAGCGACGCCTCGGACTCCTCACCGATCTCGTGGCGGTCCTCGGCGACGATCGAGACCTCGCCTACCTTGGACAAGAGGCCCTGCGCCAAGTCGTCGATCTCAGCCGCAGTGGCGGCCCGGCCGGCAAAAACCCCGAAGTTGACGCGCACCTCGAGCCCGGGTGGCTTGGGGAGGCGCTGGTAGAACGCGAGCTGAGGCTCAGTACCCATTGAAACCCACAGTTGCCCGCCTGCGCGAAACCTAACCTTCCTGCGGCTCCCAGCGAAAACGACGGAACGCGATGACGGCTCCGGCGAGCCCCCAGGCAGCGACCACGGCCACGTCGCCCGGCCGATCCCAGATCTGCTGGTTGTGCAACCCGATGTCGCGGACGAGCCGGATCATGTAGACGAGGGGCAGAACATTGGCGATCGCCTTCAGCGCTGCAGGGAACGAATGCGGCGAGAAGAAGGCGCCGGAGATGAACGCGACCGGCAAATAGATCGCGTTCACGACCGCCGACGAGCCCTCCGAGGATTTGATGAAAACCGTCAGCGCGAGACCGAGGGTGGTGAAGGCCGTCGCGCCGAGCAGTAGCGCGAGCGCGAACGAAAAGAGGTTATGGATGTGGGTATGGAAGAAGATCCGACCGATCGCGATCATGCAGACAGCCTCCAGGGCGAACGCAATCAGCGTTGTGCAGAGCAGCGCGACGACATAGGCCCAGGCCGGAAGCGGCGTCGCCCGTACCCGCTTGAGGATTCCGGACTCGCGCCGGATCACGAGCATGATCGACAGCCCGGCAAAGCCGGTGGCGATCGCGCCGTAGCCGAGCATTCCGGTGAGCAGGTAGTCGGCGCCGCGAACGTTGCCCTCCGACTTGATGCGGTCGTTCCCGTACACCGACCCGAGCAGGAAGAACAGGATGAGCGGCAGCGCGAAGGTGAAGAAGGCCAGCTCCCGGCTGCGCCAGTAGAGCCGCAGCTGGCAGCGGAGCTCGTGACGAAGAAGCCTCACTCTGACTCCGCTTGCGTGAGCGAGAGGTAGACCTCTTCGAGGCTGGGCTTGCGCACCTCGAGCCCCTCGAGCTCTTCGCCGCGCTGCATGGCCGCCTCCGTTAGCTCGTGCAGGACGCGCGTCGGCTCGTCGGTCTCGAGCACGACGACCTCGCCGTTTCGGCGGTACCGGATCTCCGTCGCCGGCGCGTCGCCGACGAGCTCCTGCACCGTGCCCGAGGCGACGATCCTCCCCTCGCGCAGGACGGCGACGCGATCGGCAAGCTGCTCGACCTCGTCCAGGTAATGCGTGGTCAAAAGGATCGTCTTGCCAAGCTCGCGCAGCGAGCGAATGGTGTCCCAGGCGCGTCGCCGAGCACCGGGATCAAAGCCCGTCGTCGGCTCGTCGAGGAAGATCAACTCCGGGTCGCCGATCAGGGCAAGGCCAAGGTCGAGCCTGCGCCGCTGGCCGCCGGAGAGCCTCCGCGCACGGGTATCGCGCTTCTCCTCGAGCCCGATCAGCTCGATCACCTCGTCGACCGGTCGTGGGTGCTCGTAGTACCCCGCGAACTGCGCGAGATGCTCTCCGACCGTGAGGTTCTCGTACATGGCCGAGGACTGGAGCACGACTCCGATTCGCCCGCGCCAGTCGAGATCTGCGGTCGCCGGATCGGCGCCGAGCACCTCCACTTCACCCGAATCGCGCTCTCGGTAGCCCTCGAGGATCTCGATCGTCGTCGTCTTGCCGGCGCCGTTCGGACCGAGCAGACCGAAAACCTCGCCGGCGCCGAGCTCGAAGTTGATGCCCTTCAGCGCTTCGAACTCGCCGTACGACTTGGTCAGGCCGCGAACGCTGACGACCGGGGTCACGGCGGCCGAATCTAGCTGGTGCCCGGAGGCGGTAGCTGCAGCTCGACGATGCCGGCCGGAGGAAATGGTGGCTCGGTTCCGTCGCCGAGCTCGGCCGCGATCTTGCTGCAGTCGGGCTGGTGCCCGACGACGATCACCGTCTGGCCGCGGCCCTCGACTGCCGCCCGAACGCCTTCCGCGGTGGCTCCTGGCGCGAGCGCGTCGCTCGGCTCGGTGGAGCTGTCAAGGACGTCCGCCAGCGCCTGGCCTGTCTCGCGTGCCCGTAGGAGCGGGCTGGTCACGACGGCGTCCGCCTGGACACCCGCCTCGGAAAGTCGTTTGCCGAGAGCCTCCGCCTGCTCGCGGCCCTTGCGACTGAGTCGGCGAAGCTCGTCCGGCTCGCCTTCCTCGGCGTCCGCATGTCGGATCAGGAAAAGGCGCAAGCTCAGGCGCGCTCGCGGGCCGGAAACTCGCGTCGTGGCGGGCCGACGTACTCGGCGGAGGGCCGGATGATCCTGTTGTCGGCGTACTGCTCGAGCACGTGGGCCGACCAGCCCGCGACCCGGCTGGCCGCAAAGAGGGGCGTGAACAGGTCGGTCGGGACGCCGAGATAGCGATAGACGGAGGCCGAGTAGAGGTCGACGTTCGGGAAGAGCCCCTTCTCCTCGAACACGGTGCGCTCCGCGGCCTCGGTGATCGCGTACCAGTTCGGCTCGCCGCCGCCGTGGGAGAAATCCTCCGAGATCCGCTTGAGGATGAGCGCGCGGGGGTCGTAGGCGCGGTAGAGCGGATGCCCGAAGCCGTAGAGCTTCTCCTTGCGCTCGAGCATGCCACGCACTTCGTCCGGGGTGCGTTCGGGCGAGCCCCAACGCTCGAACATGCCCATCGCAGCCTCGTTCGCGCCGCCGTGGAGCGGTCCGCTCAGAGCGCCGATTGCCGCGACGACCGCGCTGGTGAGGTCGGCCCCGGTGCCGGCGACCACGCGTGCCGTGAACGTCGAGGCGTTCATCTCGTGCTCGGCATGGAGAATCATCGCCACGTCGAAGGCGCGGGCCTCGCGCTCGGTGGGCCGCTCGCCGTGCAGCATCGTCAGGAAGCTCTCGGCGTACGAGAGCGAGGGATCGGGCGGCACAGGCTCGAGCCCCTGACGGCGCCGGTGGTAGCGGCCGACGATGGTCGGCAGCTGCGCGATCAGACGGGTCGCGGTGCGCCGGGCGGACTCCTGGTCGGTCTTCCCGCGCCCTGGATCGCCGAAGGACAAGGTGGAGACCGCCGTCCGGAGCATGTCCATCGGCGCAGCCTCGGTCGCCGAGCGGTCGATCAGCTCGGCGGTCTCGGCGGGAAGCTCGCGGTCGGCCAGCTCGCCCTCGAACGCGCTGAGCGCCTCCGACGAAGGCAGCTCCCCGTCGAGGAGCAGCAGTGCGGTTTCTTCGTACGTGGAGTGTTCAGCGAGGTCGGCGATGTCGTAACCGCGGTACATCAGCACGCCCTCGTCGGGATCGATCGAGCAGATCGCCGACTCGGCGACGACGATGCCTGAAAGCTGCACGGACTTCTTCGCCGCCATCTCGTGCAAGCGTATCTCCCGGCCGCGGGAAACTAGAGTGTCGGCCGGTGCAGGACTATCGGTACGTGATCGTGGATGTCTTCACGGACCGCGCGCTCGCAGGCAACCAGCTCGCAGTCTTCACCGACGCTCGCGGCCTCGACACGGAGACCATGCAGGCGCTCGCGCGCGAGATCAACTTCTCCGAATCGACATTCGTGCTGATGCCGGAGAACGGAGGCCACGCGAGGATCCGCATCTTCACGCCGGTCACCGAGCTTCCGTTCGCCGGGCATCCGACGCTCGGCACGGC
>JALYLK010000351.1 GCA_030774275.1 Actinomycetota bacterium | reverse complement strand
ACGTACAGGCCCGGGAACGGCGCGGTGGCGGGTGGCGTGCCGACGACGTGGTACATGAGGATCGGAACAGGACGGTTGTGCGGGTGGACGATGTGCGGCTTCGCGGGGGCGATGACGCGCGCCGGCTTCGCCGGCTTCTGCACCGGTGTGCTCCGTTTTTCCGCTGAGCTACAACCGCTCGCGGCGAGGGCGAACGCTGCCACGAGAATCCCCAGCTTGGCCACGAGGGAATCTTGGCAGTCGCGCAATTGCGGTACCTTCCCGCGGGGTCAGTCTTGCTGCGCCGAGTCCTCACCGCAGTGTTGTTGGCGGGCATTTTTGCCGCGCCGGCGGGCGCGTCCTCGCAGACGCTGATCCCGGGTCTCACCTACACGCGGCAGCTCCTCTTCACGCCGCACGGGCCGGTGGTCGTCCATGTGCTCGTCGCACCCCGTCCAGGAGGTTTGTGGGGGCTCGATCCGGTGCTCTCCGACGGCGCGATCTCCGGCCGGCAGCGGCTGACCGGGATCGAGAAGCAGGCCTCCGCATCGGCGACAGTCGCGGGCATCAACGGCGATTTCTTCAACGCCGGCGACGGCCGTCCCGACGGGATCGTCATGCAGAACCGCGTGCTCCAGTCGTTGCCGGACTCGGCGCGGTCCAGCATCGGCATCGAGCCGAATGGTTCCCTCGACGTCCGTCACGCGGCCTGGAATGCGTTCTGGCAGGGGCGGGGCCAACGCCGGCCGCTGACCGGCCTGAACGAGCCCGCCAACAGGGGCGGGATCACGCTCTACACGCCGGCCTGGGGGCCCGCGACGCCGACCGCCGCGGGCGTGACGGAAGCGGTCATCTACCCGTTCCCGGCGGTGACGCCTGGGACCGACCTGAGTGGCAACGTCGTCCAGTTCACGCAGGGCGGCAACACGCCGATCCCGGCGGGCGGCGCCGTGCTTTCCGCGACGGGCGGCTCGGCGCAAAAGCTCGACGCAGAGGCTCCGCCCGGCGCTCGCATCGCCATCCGCTACGTCCTCAGCTCCGGCTGGGAGTCCGACGTCGATGCGCTGGGCGGCGGCCCGCTGCTCGTGCGGAAGGGGAAGGCCGTCTTTCGCGCCTTCGAGGATTTCTCCGCGACAGTCCTGGCGCCGCGGACGGCTCGCTCGGCGGTCGGCCAGCGCCGCGACGGCTCGATCGTGCTCGTCGCCGTCGACGGAGCACGCGTCGGCTACAGCGTCGGTCTGACGAACTATGAACTGGCACAGGAGCTCGTCCGGCTCGGCTGCGCCACCGGCTCCGGCCTCGAGCCCGGCAACTCGACCACGATGGCATTCGACGGTCAGCTCCTGAACCGGCCGTCGGATCCCAGCGGAGAGCGCGCGATCGCAGAGGGCCTGCTCGTCTCGTACTCCGGCGTCTACGCGCCTGCGCCCTCGGACGCCGTGCTCTCGCCGAACGGCGACGGCGTCGGCGACCGCGAGCTCCTCAGCTACAAGGTCGTCCGCCCGTCGACCGTGACAGCCAAGATCGTCGGTGCCGACGGCGTCGCGCGGTTCACCCAGACCGCTCAGCAGGCGCCGGGTACGTACAAGTTCTTGGCGACCGGGACGAGCTCCGAGGGAAAGGTTGATGGCGAGGGTCGCTGGCACTGGCTCGTGACCGCGGTCGACGATCTCGGCCGGAAGTCGTCCGCGGACCAGCCGTTCTGGGTCAACGACACGCTGGGCAACCTGCGGGTCCCGCGAACGGCGCTCGTGCGGGCCGGGCGAAGGCTGACGATCGGGACGTTCACGCTCACCCGGCGGGCCAAGGTCACGACGACGGTGGAGAGCACGAACGGCGTCGTCCTCCGGGTGCTCGGCAGCTCGAGCATCGGCGCCGGCCCCGCGAGCGTCCGCTGGGACGGGCGCGACCGGCGCGGGAATCTCTTCTACGGCGGTCGCTACGTGCTTCGTGTCCGCGCGCAGAATCAGTACGGGCCGACCGAGCTGACGCAGACCTTCCTGGCGCACCGTTAGCCTCCAGTCTTGGTGCTCGCTTCAGTCACGAGCTCCGTGACGACGTTCATCGGCGATTACGGGCTCTACGCCGTCTTCGTGTTGATGGCCATCGACGCGGTCTTCCCGGCGGCGAGCGAGCTCGTGATGCTCTACGCGGGGGCACTGGCCGCGGGAGCGTTCTCCGGCCAGCACGTCGTCCTTTTCGGGAATCGGATCGATTCGCATTTCTGGGCGTACGTGGCGGTGTCGCTCGCCGGCACGATCGGGTACACGATCGGTTCGGTGATCGGCTGGGGGATCGGCTTCTACGCGGGACGGCCGCTGCTCGAGGAACGGGGCCGCTGGTTCCACCTCGACCGGGAGAAGCTCGCGCGCGCCGACCGGTGGTTCGAACGCTATGGCGACGCGGCCGTCTTTCTCGGCCGGGTGACGCCGGTCGTGCGCTCGTTCATCTCGATTCCCGCCGGTGTGGTGCGGATGCCGCTCGGCCGCTTCACCGTGCTCACCTTCCTGGGCTCCGCGCTGTGGTGCTTCGGGATCGCCGCCGCCGGGTGGGCGCTCGGGTCGAACTACGAACGCTTCCATCACGACTTCGCCTATCTCGAATACGCGGTTCTCGCGGGGGTGATCTTCCTCGCCGGGTGGCTGATTCTGCGCTGGCGCTCGTCTAGACTGACTCGCGGTGTCGGTCCCTCTCGTTGACGTACGGGCGCAATACGCGCGCCTGATACCGCAGATTCTCGCGCGGTTCCAGGAAGTGCTCGAGTCGGGCACGCTGATCCT
>JALYLK010000350.1 GCA_030774275.1 Actinomycetota bacterium | reverse complement strand
ACGCGCGACGCCGATCTTGGAGCCGCGCCCGCTCCGAGCGGCGTTCGCGAGCTTGCCTCGGCGGGCGGCGCGTCCGTCGAGAGCTCCTAGGACTTCATCCGGGTAGCGACCTCGTACTTCGTCACCGACGTCCGCTGGCCGGGGGTGTCGTCGGCCGGCATCGCGCTCAGGATCTCGTCGCCGCGCTTGTAGTCGTCCTCGTTCTCGAAGATGATCACGGCGAGCGATTTCTCGGCCTCGGGGTCGTAGAGCACGATTAGCTCGGCGTCCGGAAAGCCCTCTGGCGGCTGGCCGTCTCGCATTTCGCGGTCCATCTCGGCCATCCGGTCCTTGCTGACTCCGTCGAAAGTCACAACTCGTGCGAGCGCCATCCGAGCCTCCTGTGTCGATTCAGGCCAACCCTAACGCGGCGACCTCAGCTCCGCTTTCGGGAGCTGAGGTCTCGTTTCCCTCGACGTCGGTCAGCCGACGGTGAAAGTGCCCTTCATACCGGCGGCAGCGTGTCCGGGGACCGTGCAGAGGTATCGAAACTTGCCGCTCTTGCTGAAGATCACCTTCAAAGTGATGCTCTTGCCGGGCTGGAGCAGCCGAGTCTTCTTACCGTTGATCTTGAAGTCATGCGCGACCTTGCCTTTGTTGGTGACCTTGAAAAAGACCGTCCCCTTTGGCGCGTGCCTCTTCGAGAGGACGAACTTGAATTCACTGGCGCGCACGGTGACTGTCGTCGTCGCAGCGCGACTTCCGAGTGCAGGCACGACAGCGATTACGCAGGCAGCCAGCCCGATGAGAAGCGCTGCTGCTACCACCTTCTTCGACCGCATTGACCCCACCTCCGTTTGACTTTGGGAACCCATGTGACCTCTTCAGCGAGCCATCTTAGAGAAGGGCGATCTCGAGGGCCGCGAGTACCCTGGATCGTTCAACGAGCGGCCTTCGGCACTTCATCTGTTGAAGCTACTATTGATGACGTAGCTACGACAGAAAGGTGATGAAGACTTTGAGCACGTTGCTGCTAGTACCCCTGGACGACACCGTCGTCTTTCCGAACATGAATGTCACGATCTCCGCCGATGTCGGCGAGGAGGACCGCGTCCTGCTCGTCCCACGACACGACGGGGAATACGCAAAGGTTGGAACCGTCGCCGAGGTCGCCGAGCGCGTGCGCCTGCCCGGCGGCGTCGCGGCCGTCAGCCTCGTCGGGTTGCACCGCGGGATCGCCGGCGCCGCTCACACCGATGCCCAGGGCCGTCTCCGCGTCGAGGTGCAGGAGCAGCCGGACGTCGCACCCCCCGGGGTGAAGACGCGCGACCTCGAGCGCGAGTACCGCGCCGTGGTCGAAGAGATCCTGGAGCTGCGAGGAGACGACGGGCGAGTCTCGTCCTTCGTGCGCTCGATCGCCGAGGCCGGAACGCTCGCCGACACCGCCGCCTACGCCCCGGAGGCCTCCTTCGAGCAGCGGATCGAGCTGCTCGAGGCTGTCGACGTGGTCGAGCGGCTCGAGCTTGCCGTACGACTTCAGCGTGAACGCCTGGCCGAGCTGCAGATCCGCCATCGGATCCGCGAGGACGTCGAGGAGGGCGCCCAGAAGCAGCAGCGCGAGTACATCCTGCGCAAGCAGCTGGAGTCGATTCGGAAGGAGCTGGGCGAGGACGAAGGCTCGGTCTCCGAGGACTACCGCACGAAGATCGCCGAGGCCGATCTCCCGGACGAGGTCCGTGAGCAGGCCGAGCGCGAGGCCGGCCGGCTGGAGCGAATGGGCGACCAGAGCGGAGAGTCCTCGATGATCCGCACGTACCTGGACTGGCTGCTCGCCGTGCCGTGGGGGAAGCGCTCCGAGGAGCGCCTCGACCCCGTGCACGCGCGCGAGGTCCTCGATAGCGACCACGCCGGTCTCGACGACGTCAAGGAACGAATCGTCGAGTACCTCGCCGTGCGCAAGCTGCGGCAGGAGCGCGGGATCGCGGAGGACAAGCGCTCCGGCGCAATCCTGACCCTGATCGGGCCGCCTGGAACCGGTAAGACCTCGGTCGGCGAGTCGATCGCCCGCGCGCTCAACCGGGAGTTCGTGCGCATGTCGCTCGGCGGCGTCCGCGACGAAGCCGAGATCCGCGGCCACCGCCGCACCTACATCGGCGCACTTCCGGGCCGGCTCGTGCGCGCTCTGCGAGACGCAGGGACGATGAACCCGGTGATCCTGCTGGACGAGGTCGACAAGGTCGGCGCCGACTGGCGCGGAGATCCCTCTGCCGCGTTGCTCGAGGTGCTCGATCCGGCTCAGAACCACTCGTTCCGAGACCACTACCTCGACGTCGAGCTCGATCTCTCGGAGGTCGTCTTCATCGCCAC
>JALYLK010000349.1 GCA_030774275.1 Actinomycetota bacterium | reverse complement strand
CCCTCGTAGCCGTGGCCGGCGCCGCTCAGGCCCATCAGGCCGGCGATCTGCTCGAGCAGTTCCTGCGGCGAGCCCAGCTCTTCCGGTACGTCGGCGGTCCGCGCGATCTGCCGGAACTCGTGCGGATCGGCGCCGGTCAAGCGTGCGACGACGGTCGGGTTCGCGCCGAGGGCAATCGCGTCGCCGGGCGGAAGCGGCTCGAAGTACTCGGGCACGGATAGGTATTCGTCGACCACCGAGCCTCGCTCGAAGACGATGTAGCGAACGACCGCTCCCTCCTCGAGCCCCATAGCGACAGCGACGGCGCCGGTGGCATTCGACAGCTCGCTACCGAGCCTGCGCAGCGAGCCCGGCTCGCGATCGCAGAGCTCGTCGTAGACCGCGGTCCAGCCGTTCCGCGGCTCGGCCACGACGCTGCCGGCCGAGCGCCCGAAGCGCGGCACGTATTTGCGCACCGCCTGCTCGACCGCCCCCTCGTCGTCGGTCTGAACGTGCACGGAGCCGAAGCTGGGGCCGCGCGGCGCGCGTTGCGATCGCTCGAGCAGGTGCTCGATCGGCGCGAAGAGGCGCACCGACTCGGGCCGGAACCCGAGCCGCTCGTAGGCGTTCCGCGCGTCCTCGTTCGTCGCCTGGACGCCGAGAGTCAGCACGCTCGCCTCTTCCCCGTCCCGTAGCCGCGTCGCGGCCTCGCGGATCAGCTCTCGCGCGGCCCCCTGCCGGCGCGCTTCGGGGACGACGTAGAGGTCGCTGAGATGACCGATCCCCGGGTGCTCCATCTTCGCCAGCGCAAACCCGACGACCCGGCCCCCATCCTCCTCGGCCACGAGAGCGACGTTCTGGTCGCCGAGGTAATCGTCGAGCTCCTCGAGCTCGTGCTCGATGTCCACCGGGATCCCAGGTGGCGGCGGAATCTCCCGCGCAAACTCCTCGTACAGCTCACGCAAGCGGTCGCGGTCTTCGGCCGTCGCCTCGCGGATCGTCATCGGGGCGGCGCCACGCGATAGCCCGTCAGCAGGTAGTGGGCGGAAAGATTCTGGAAGGGCTCGAACCGATCCGCGAAAGCGCGCACCTCGGCAACGGAGAGCTTGCGGCCGCCGGCGTAGAACGCAGAGACAGCTTTGACCAGGCCGAGGTCACCCGCCGGCCACGCATGTGGGCGCGCGAGGAAGCGAGCCAGGAACCAGTCCGCGGTCCACTCGCCCAGTCCTCGCAGTGCTGTCAGGGTCGCCTTCACCTCGTCGTCGGGAAGGTTACGCAGCGCCTCAAGGTCGAGCTCCGTACGAGCGACGCCGAGGACGTATTCGGCCTTCCGACGGGAGAACCCGAGCTCGGTCAGCTCGTCTTCGCACGCCCTCGCCATCCGTGCACGCGTCGGAAACGCGTAGGCGTGGACAGCGCGCTCGCCGAAACGCTCGACCATCCGGTTGCGAATCGCGAAGGCGGAGAAGAGGGAGACCTGCTGAGCGGTGATCGCGCTGACCAGCGCCTCGTACGGGTCGGCTGCAAGCGGCGGCCGGAAGCCGGCGAGCCGCGCCACCACCTCGCACAGCACCTCGTCGCCACCAGCCCATTCGTAAAAGGGCCCGAGCTCGAAGTCGGCGCCGACGAGCGCGCGAGCCACGGGATCGACGTGCGAGTCGAACGGCTCGACGTCCACGCCACCGGGCGCAGCTTCGATCCGGATCTCGCGCCCGTCGGCGACGCGGTGGAGGCCGCCCTCGTGCCAGAGGTTCGCGAGGTCCGGCCCGAAAGCCCGGAACCGCTCGGTCGAGAGCTCGAAGTCGTAGGGGTCGGGGAGCGCCAGCAGGCTCAAGAAAGAGCCTGGAGGACGTCATGAAGATCGTCGAAGGGCTCGAACGAGACGCCCTGCTCCTCCAGGTAGAGCGCAAGCCCGTCGCGGGCGAAGATTCGATCGGCGGCCTGCGCCGCGCAGCGGTCGGAGTACCCGTCGCCGACGTAGACGATCTGGCCGTTCGTAGGCAAGTCGCCGCGCTTGCACGGCTCGCCGCAGGTTCCGCACGCGTAGCCGTTCCGAAACGTCGCCCGCCAGCCCTCCGGCTCCCACGTGACGCTGTTCGCCCGCACCTCGAGCTCGAGACCCTCGCGTGCCAGGATCGGCTCGATCAGCTGCCGGAAGTTGCTGGAGACAATGGTCGGCCGGTAAGCCTCGGCGAGCTCGTGAAAGCCAGGCCGCAGCTCGAGGTTCTCGACCAGCCAGTCCACGACCTCGCCGATAGG
>JALYLK010000348.1 GCA_030774275.1 Actinomycetota bacterium | reverse complement strand
CGCGCCGCAGCAAGTTTCGGTGACGGTCCAGTAGCCCGGTTACGATTTGGGTGCGCCGGAGTAGCTCAGCTGGTAGAGCAACTGATTTGTAATCAGTAGGTCGTGGGTTCGAGTCCCGCCTCCGGCTCTCGTTTGACGGCCTGATATCGATCTGATATCAAGATATCGTCATGCGACTCGGAACAACGGTTCAAGCTTTCACGTTCGCGACCGAGCCGGTCGTCGGCTGGAAGATCTGGCGCGTCGAGCACGCCGAAGAGAGGACACGGCTGCGCAGCGTCCTCTACGGCAGCCTCTGGCCTCCCGGACGGCCCGTGGTCGCGGACTGCAAGAAGCTTTATCGCGTCCGGCACGAAGCCCCGGATCCGCTCTGCGAATGCGGCATCCACGTCGCGAAGTCGCTCGACCAATGGCGGCACTACCTCGCCGTGGGCGGCGACCGGGTTTTCGGTCGCGCTCTGCTCTGGGGCGACCGCCTCGAAGGTCAGCTCGGCTGGCGTGCGGCGAGCGCATACCCGCTCGCGCTCTACGTCCCGGCGACGCTTGGCGACGCCGGCGCGATCGCCGAGGGCCTCTCGATCTATGGCGTTCCGGTTGAGATCGCCGGCGCGCCCGTCCAGGTACACGAGGCGGTCCCAGCGTGACCCCGTACGTTCCGACCGTGATCGAGCAGACGAGCCGAGGGGAGCGGGCCTTCGACATTTACTCGCGACTGCTCGACGAACGGATCGTCTTCGTGGGCTCGGCGGTGGACGATCAAGTCGCGAACGTCGTCAACGCTCAACTCCTCCACCTCGAGTCGGAGGATCCCGAGCAGGACATCTCGCTCTACATCAACTCGCCGGGTGGTGACGTCTATTCGGGCCTGGCGATCTACGACACGATGCAGTTCGTCAAGCCGGACGTGCGCACGATGTGCGTGGGGATCGCGATGTCGATCGGCGCGGTTCTGCTCGCCGGCGGGGCCAAGGACAAGCGCAGCTCGCTCCCGAACGGGAAGATCCTCATCCACCAGCTGTGGACGCCGGGCTTCGGCGGGCAGGCCTCGGACGTCGAGATCAGGGCGCGGGAGGCGATCGGGATGAAGCGCCGTCTCGAGGAGATCCTGGCCGAGCGGACCGGCCAGTCGCTCGAGCGGATCGCCCATGACACCGAGCGCGACAACTTTATGACGCCGCAGGAGGCGCTCGAGTACGGGCTGATCGACGAGGTCGTCGAGCGGCGCTAGACCAGGCCTTCGATCAGAGTTGCTGCCTTGACCGTGCCGGGGTCGGCCTGGAGCCTTGCAGAGATGCCGCTCAGGCGGCCGGGCAGCGTCGGGTCTGCAAGGAGCGTCTCGATCGCGCCGATCAGCTCAGCGGGCTCGTGCCCGTAGGTGTCGAGCCGACGTCCCAGCCCCAGCTCCTCCATGCGTTGCGCGTTGTCGTGCTGGTCCCAGAAGAGCGGCAACACGACCATCGGCTTGCCGAAGTGCAGCGACTCCGTGACCGTGTTATTGCCGCCGTGCGTGATCACGACGTCGACTTGCGGCAGGATCGCCGGTTGCGGCAGGAACTCCTCGCCGGTCATGTTCGGGGCTAGCCGTAGCTCCTGGTGCTGCGGCCCCATGCTGACGACCACGGAGTAGTCCGTTTCGCCGAGCGTGTCGATCAGGCTTTGCATCAACGCGACGTCCGCCGAGCCGAGGCTGCCGAGGCTCAGGTAGAGCACGGCGCGACCGGGTCCCTGGACATGGCCCGGGACCTGGTCCGGCCGGCGTACGCATGAGCCGAGCCGCTGCCAGGCCGCCCCGAGCCGGCGCGACCGCTCGTAGTCGGTGTCGGCGGGATAGAGGTAGAAGTTCAGGAACGGCGATTCGTGGATGAACCCGCCGTCGGGCAGCGGCGGTACCCCGCGCTTCACGCAGAATTCGGAGAACTCCTGCTGAAGAGGATCGTGCAGCTCGCGGTAGCGCGCGCGGAATTCGTCCCACCCGGAGGGATCGTCGCTCGGGTATCCCGAGAACGTCGGCGGCAGTGCCGGATCCTTCAACTCGAGCGGGTTGCACGAGACGATCCTGACCCAGGGA
>JALYLK010000347.1 GCA_030774275.1 Actinomycetota bacterium | reverse complement strand
AGGCGTCGATGTCGTCGACCCCGAGCTTGCGCGGCTCGAAGGCGCCGTGGCCGGCGGTGATGATCAATGCTCGGCTCAGGTACGGGCCTCCCTTCTCGGTCGTGACCGAAAGGAGCTCCTCGCCGTTCTCGTTCAGGCGCTCGAGCGTCTGCACCTCTTCGCCTAGCAAGACCTCCGGGCCGTACTGGAGGCCCTGCTCGGAGCAGAGATCGACCAGTGCCTGGCCCTGAATCTTCGGATGCCCGGCGACGTCGAAGACGTGCTTCTCCGGGTAGACGGCCGCCACCTGGCCGCCGATCTGCTCGAGGCTCTCGACGATCCGAACGGACGCGTCGCGATGGCCCGCGTAGTACGCAGCAGCGAGGCCGGACGGGCCGGCCCCGAGGATCGTGATGTCGACGACGCCGTTTTGATCCACGCCGCTAAAATGCTACTCGGGCTACGTGGCCTGCGGTGCCGTCGGAGCAGCCCGGTGCATAGCCCATTCCCGGCCCGCGAGGCTGCCGGCGACACCCGCGACGGCAAGCGCGTTCATCCCGTGAAGAACGCCGAGTCCGGCGACCGCTCCGCCGAGCCACGCGAACAGCACCTGGACGATCAGCAGCCCGAAGAGGATCCCCGCCCACTTCGGCCGGGCTGTGCCCGCTGGGTCCCGCCGAGCGAAGAACGCGAGGATCAACAGCACGAGCCCCCCGAGGACGATCAGGTAGCCGAGCGCAGAATGCGGGTTGAAGCCGTGCTCGACGCCGTGCTTGGTGATCACACCGTTGTCGTCGGAGACGTCGGCGGCGTGAAACCCGCCGTACGCGGCCAGTCCGACCTGGACGATGACAGCTAGTGAGACGAGAGAAGCCCAGATGCGAAAAGCCGCGTTCACGTAGAGACCTCCTGTGCGGGGGATTGGCGGGCGGGCACGTTATGCGATCTCAGACGCATGCGCTCGCCGAGAAATCCTGGTGCCCGCGGCCGGGATGGCAGCGTTGTGTCCGGGCGGCCGAGTCGAGTCGCCAGCTCGTGCCGGCGGGAACGAAGCGAAGGACGTGTCGGGCTGCTCGTACCGAGTCGTCGGCAAGCCCGTCCTGGATCACGGTCACGGTCGTTGGGCCGCCGCCTTCCAGCGAGGCCTGCGCCTCAGTCGTCGTTCGTGCGACCTGGGTCCTGTCGGCGCGGATGAACTCGAGGGCGAGCTGGGTCGGCGAAGCGGGCCTGCTTTGCTGCTCGAGGTAGGCGTTGAATCGCCGGACAACCGACTTCCCGTTGGCCCCCGAGACTGGAGTACCGGCCCAGACGACGGGCTGGGAGGCGGCCTGCTCGTGCGACGAGCCGCAGCCGGTGACGAGAAGGAGGAGGGGTAGGAGAAGCGCTAGTGGCTGTAGCCCGAGGCGTCGCTTGCGACGCCTCCGAAAAGGAGATGCGGGCTTTGCCCGCGTCTCCGCTAAACCCGAGTTGATATGGCGGAAAACGCCTCGCAGCGATGCTAGTGGCTGCAGCCTGAGCCGCAACCAGCGTCGCCCTGCTCCGGCGCCGTTTCGCCTTCTTCGACCTGGAACGAGTGGCCGCAGCCGCATGACGCCGAGACATTCGGGTTGTTGATCGCGAAGCCTGCCTGCAGGCCCTCGACCCAATCGATCTCCGTGCCGGCCAGGTACGGCGCGCTGAACGGATCGACGACCACTTCGACACCGTTCACCAGGAGCTCGTTGTCGCCCTCCTGGGAACCTCGGTCGAAGCCGAGCGCGTACTGGAAGCCAGAGCAACCACCGCCCTGGACGGCAATCCTCAGGACCGCGGCCTCGCCTTCGGGCTCCTCGGCCATCAGGTCTCGGATCTTGCTTGCCGCGCTCTCCGTCAGAGTGACGAGAGTCGGCTGCTCAACAGTTGCCACGCGCCCATCGTAGCAGCGTCCCCTGTCGCCGCTCATGCCCCAAAGGAGCATTGTTTTGGGGCCTCCGCGGGCAGGACTTTGTAACACCTGTCTCCCGCACTCCTCCACGGTTTTCGGTGACCTCGTGCCACCGCGCCGATAGTTGATACGTTCCGGCCGCCAGGGGCTGGCGGGAGGAGAACACGGGTGCTCGACAACTGGCTGCCGTTTCTGATCTACGGGC
>JALYLK010000346.1 GCA_030774275.1 Actinomycetota bacterium | reverse complement strand
ATGCCGGCCAGCTGAAGCTCCACCCCTGCCACTACGCGACGGAGGACGGCAGCTACGCGGCCGACTGCGGCACGCTGGTCGTGCGGGAGAACAGGCACAAGGCGGACTCGCGCCTGATCGCGCTTCCAGTCAAGCGGATCCGGTCGCGCTCCGGCACGCCGGGTGTTCCGATTTTCCGACTCCCGGGCGGACCCGGTATCTCGAACATGGAGTTCACCGCGGCGAGTCGCTTGGCGGACCACCACGACGTGGTGCTCGTCGGCTTCCGCGGCATCGACGGCTCGACGAGGCTCGACTGCCGAGAGGTGGTCTCGGCCCGGGCGCACGCCCGTGACCTCCTCAGCGAGAAGTCGTATCGGGACGTCGCGACTGCCTTCAGGCGCTGCGCGCATCGGCTGCAGAGCTCGGGCATCGACCTCGCGGGTTACACGCTTCCCGAGCGCATCGACGACCTCGACGCGGCCCGCCGAGCGCTCGGTTATCGCCAGATCGATCTCGTCAGCGAGAGCGCTGGGACGCGGGCGGCGATGGTCTACGCGTGGCGCTACCCGAATCGGATCCACCGCTCGGTGATGATCGGCGTCAACCCGCCCGGCAACTACCTGTGGGACGCGAAGACGACGGGCGAGCAGATCGACCGCTACGCAGCGCTCTGCGCGAAGGACGCCTCCTGCCGGAGCCGCACCCCGGACCTGGCGGCCTCGCTCCATGCCGCCTACGAGCACATTCCTGGGCGCTGGTGGTTCCTGCCGATCAAGAAAGGCGACGTCAAAGCGGCCGGCTTCTTCGGCCTGATCAACGCGACCGGCGACGGCGGCGGCCCGATCGCCGCTCCGAGGACGATCGACACCCTCCTTTCGGCCGGTCAGGGAGACGGCAGTGGTGCGTGGTTCCTTTCGCTCATCGCCCAGGTGGCCTTCCCTCGAGCTCAGGTCTGGGGCGACGTCGCCGCGATCGGGAGGGGCGACGCGGCCTACGGCCGGCGCTTCTTCGCACGCCATGCCGACCGTGGCTCCGTGATCGGTAGCCCGGGCACAGATCTGATCTGGGCCGGCGGCTGGCTTCTCGACTCATGGCCCTCGAGCCCCGACGAGAATGAGTACACCCGAGTCCGGGACTCGAAGGTCGACACGCTTCTGGTCGGCGGAGCCCTCGACTTCGCAACGCCGCCGCAGAACGCGACCCGGGAGCTGCTCCCGCATCTGCCGAACGGCCGCCAGGTCGTGCTCGCGGGGCTCGGACACGCCGATGATTTCTGGGCGTACGAGCCGATGGCGAGCAAGCGCCTGCTGAACACTTTCCTCGACACCGGGCGTGTGGACAGATCGCTCTACAAGGCGAACCGGATCGACTTCACGCCCGGCTTCAGCCACGGGGCGATCGCCAAGATCATTCTCGCCGTAATGCTCACGTTCGCGGCGCTGACGATCGTTTCTCTGCTCTGGTTGTCGCTTCGCGTGCAACGCCGTGGCCCCTTGGGGCGGAAGGCCAGTGCCGGCCTGCGCTCGGCGTACGTGGTCCTGCTGGGGCTCGGTGGCTGGTTTATCGGCGCGCTGCTCGTGCTGACAGCGCTGCCGACAGTGCCATTGGACGACGAGCTGCTGGCCGCCCTGTCGGTCGGGTTACCCGTCGGGCTTGCGATCTTCTTCGCCTGGATGAACCGGGACTGGGCAGCCAACGTCAAGGCGATCGGGCTCGCGGCGGCCGCTGGCGGCGCGCTCGTCGGCGCCTGGTTGGGGTTCCACGCAATCGACGGATTGTTCGCCCTAGTCACCGCAATCGTTGGCGCGACGGTCGGTGCGAACCTAATCCTGCTTGCTCTCGACATCGCCTGGGATCGGCAGGTTCGTGACCGGTTTCCGGCCCCCGACGCAAAGGAGGCGTTCGAGGCGCGGCCGTCGATCAGCTGATCAGCGGAGCACGAACGATCCGACGTCAAGTCCCGCGCGCGATCGGGTCGCGGGACTTGGCCTTGCCTCTCGCCCACGGTTCGCTGGAGGGAGCGGCGCCGGAGTCGAACCGACCGCGCGTGGGGCTGCCGCATCGGTTTTGAAGGTCTGCTGCCTCAGCGCCAATTGGCTACGGAAGCGGGGTTTCGGCTCCGCTTCGGGCCTACTGGGTGCGATTAGATCCGCTGAGTTCGGTAGAAAGCCGCGGGGAATGGCTTAGGCCGTCTGGGGGAGCAAGCCACTTCGGAATGGAGTACCCCTCTTGAGCGGTGGAGGATCGTTTGTCAGGATGCTTGCTGGCGGCAGGCTTGTTGCGGCCCAAGATGGCCGTCTGAGTTGAGGGGAGAGCAAGTGTCTAGACGCGTAGTTCGAAGCGCGAGCTTGGCGGCCGTCATCGCGTTAGTGATGACGGGAGCGGCGCTCGCGGACGCCGGGGGTCAAGGGACAGTCACGATGACCCAGCACCGCCATGACGTCGTCCTGTTCTCGGCGCCGGCGACGACGTGCACCGGCGCTCCGGGCACGATCACAGCGACAGCGGCGAACGAGGTCTTCCACATCACCTTCTTTACGGTGAGCGACGAGTTCTGGGTGACGGGCACCGATGAAGGAATGTTCACCTTCACGCCCGACACTCCCGGCGGCGTTACCGGTAGCGGCCACTTTGCGGCCTGGTTCGGAGAGTCGTTCAACAACAAGAACGACGTTCAGCACTCGACCAACAGCTTCAACCTGACCGCCAGCGACGGCTCGCACTTCGTTGCGCACGAGACGTCCCATCTGAGCACGAACGCCTCAGGTCAGGTCATCGTCAACTTCGACAAGATGGACATGCATATGACCTGCCCATAAGGCAAACGGACCAAGGGGGGCAGGTGGCGCGCTTGCCCTGCCCCCCTTGCTCGAGTAATTCCGGCCGCGAGATGGGGCATCTTGGGTAGCCACAAACGCGGCTGAGCAGGACGTTTCGGCGGAGCGGCGCCGGAGTCGAATCGACCGAGCGTGGGGCTGCCACGCCGCACCGGTTTTGAAGACTTCCGCCATAACTGCCTGTATGCAGGGAAAACGTCATTTGAGGGCGGCTTGCGCGCCGGCCCTCTGGCGACTTCCACATCGCGTGCCGCTTCCACCGCGGCAACCGGCTCTACAAGGACGTCGGAGCAGCTGAAAGTTCAGCCTTCATCTGAGAGGATCTTCCGGTGAACCTCCGCCGGGATCGAGTTGCATGGCTGCTCGCTCTCACGGCAGCCGCGCTCGTGCTGCTTCCGTCCGCGACTGCGAACACGCCGAACCCGTCGTCGGTAACGATCGCGGGCTCGCTCCAGTCCGAACTCGGCTGCCCGGGCGACTGGCAGCCGGACTGCGCCGCGACGCATCTGGCGTACGACGCAAGCGACGACGTCTGGCAGGGGACGTTTTCCCTGCCTGCGGGGAACTACGAGTACAAGGCAGCGCTCAACAACTCGTGGGACGAGAACTACGGCGTGCATGCCCAGCCGAACGGCTCGAACGTCCCGCTCGACCTGCCGTCGAGCACGAACGTCAAGTTCTACTACGACCACAAGACTCACTGGATCACGGACAACCACAACTCCGTCATCGCCGTCGCGCCGGGAAGCTTCCAGTCCGAGCTCGGCTGCCCGAGCGACTGGGATCCGAGCTGCCTTCGCTCGTGGCTGCAGGATCCGGACGGCGACGGCATCTACACGTTCGAGACGACGGCACTGCCCAAGGGCTCGTACGAGGCGAAGGTCGCGATCAACGAGAGCTGGGATGAGAACTACGGCGCGGGGGGCGTGCCTAACGGCGCGAACATCTCCTTCGGCGTTCCGTACGACAACACGAAGGTGACGTTCAGCTACGACGCCGTCACGCACGTCCTCACGATCGCGGCGCCATCCAACGGCGACCCGTCGCACTTCGACCTCGCGCGCAAGGACTGCCTCGGCACCGCGCGCAACACGACGTCGAAGGTCTGGTACACGGTCGCGAACGGCGTCCTGAGCGACGTCTACTACCCGACCGTCGACAACACGAACCTCGAGACGCTGCAGTACGTCGTCACCGACGGCTCGACCTTCACCGACCTACAGACGCGCGACATGACGTACACGGCCGAGCCCGTCCGCGACTCCGGCGGCATGGCGTGCAACGTCACCGCGACAGCGAAGAGCGGCAAGTACGAGATCGAGACCGAGTACATCACCGACCCGAGCCGTAACACGGTGCTGATGCACGTAGCGTTCACGCCGCACGAACCGGGTCTCCATCTGTACGTCCGCCTCGACGCCACGGTGAACGGCAACGGCGGCGGCGGCTCGGGGAACGGCGGCGCCGACTCAGCGACCGTCGACGCGTCGACCGGCCACCCCGTCCTCGTCTCGTACGACACGAACACAACGACGAACGCGGCGAACCGCGACTACGCGCAGCCCGTCTACGAGGCACTAGACGGCCCGCTCACGGCCGGGTCGAGCGGCTTCGTCGGCACGGCCGACGACTCGATCGACTCCACGAACACCGACGCGGTGGACGGCAACGTCGTCCAGCACGCGAGAGTGCAGCTCGCCGACGACGGCACGGCGCTGCTCGCGCTCGGCTTCGGCGCGACGCAGAACGAAGCGGTCGGGACGGCCGAGGGCTCGATCGCCGGCGGCTTCGACGAGGCGTTCCACGAGTACAAGAAGGGTTGGAAGCACTACGACGACTCGCTGAACAAGCCGCCGCAAAAGCTGAAGGGCCTGCAGGCCAAGACCGCCGACGAGCTCGCGGACCAGTATTACCTGAGCGCGAACGTGCTCAAGGCGTCCGAGGACAAGACGTTCCCCGGCGCGATCGTCGCCAGCCTCGCCTCCCCGTGGGGACAGGCCGTCTCCGCCGGCGACCCGGCGAACACGTACTTCGGCTCGTACCGCGAGGTGTTCGCGCGTGACCTCTACGAGGCGTGGACGGGACTGGTCGCCGACGGCGACCTCGCGACCGCGCGCGCCGCGACGCTCTTCCTCCTCGAGCGCCAGCAGCTGCCGGATGGCTCGATGCCGCGCAACAGCCTCGTCAACGGCAAGGTCGCGCCGGACTCGTTCAATACGCAGCTCGACGAGTGCTCGTACCCGATCCTGATGGCATATCAGCTCGGCCTCACCGACGCCTCGCTGTACGAGAACCACATCAAGCCGGCGGCGAACTTCGTGGCCGCGCACGGCCCCTCGTTCGGCCCCGAGCGCTGGGAGGAGCAGGGCGGCTACTCGCCGTCGACGATCGCCGCCGAGATCGCCGGTCTTGTCGCTGCGGCCGAGATCGCGCGCCACAACCACGACGACGCGTCGGCCGCCGTCTGGCTCGGCGTCGCCGACGACTACCAGCGGTCGATCAAGGCCTGGACGGTGACGACGACCGGGCCGCTCGCGCCGCGCTACTTCATCCGGCTCTCGAAGACGGGCGACCCGAACGCGGCGATCTCGTACAACGTCGGCAACGGCGGACCCACGCTCGACCAGCGGTCGGTGATCGACGCCGGCTTCCTCGAGCTCGTGCGGCTCGGCGAGTTGTCTGCCGACGACGCAGACGTCCAAGCCTCGCTCCCGGTCGTCGACGCGAAGATCGAGTCGAACACGGCCAGCGGGCCCGGCTGGCACCGCTACAACGGCGACGGCTACGGCGACGGGGAAACCGATGGTCATCCGTGGGCGCCTTCGAACAAGGGCACGGGCCACCTCTGGCCGGTGCTGTCGGCCGAACGCGGCGAGCAGGACCTGGCGACGCACGACAACGAGGGCGCGGCCGCGCTGCTGCTCGGCATGAGCCGGTTCGCATCCGGCGTCGGGCTCATCCCCGAGCAGGACTGGGAGCTCGGCGACCTCCCGCCGTCCCCGTTCGGGACGGATCCGACCGTAGCGTCAATCGGGTTCAGGAACGGCGGCCCGGCGGGGTCGGCGGCGCCGCTGACCTGGTCGGCGGCATCGTTCGTCCGGCTGGCGGGCGATCTCGACGAGGGCCGGAACGTCGTCCTGCCGAAGGCGACGTACCAGCGCTACGTGAAGCACACGCAGGGC